>CAYRTV010000163.1:0-6430 GCA_964427225.1 uncultured Eubacteriales bacterium | reverse complement strand
ATTTTGCCATTGCTGTCATCAGAGCGGTTGAAAACCGCCGTTTTCTTTTGCGTTCCGCCACAACCGGAATCAGCGGGATAATCAGTCCCAGCGGCAGGATTCTGGCAAAGTCAAAATTGAATACACAGGTGTTTCTCACCGGGAAAGCTGCGGTTAAGAATTCACAATCCATTTATGTTCGGTACGGCGACTGGCTGGCCTTTTTCAGCTTGACAATAACTGGTATATTTCTTATTCTTGCTATACTATACTCGTCCCGTATCACCGAAAAAGGTAAATAACAAATGAATGATACAGCCAAGAGTCTATCGGATTTAAAAGAACAGGCAAAAAAATTACTGGAAACGTTTGAAGAGCTTAGAGGTTATCTTTGACCTGGCTAAGATAAAATCCCGTTTGAAACAGGTGGAAGAAGACTTGGCTTCACCGGAAAACTGGGAAGATCCCAAGAAACTTCAGCTGCTGCAGCAAGAAAAAAAGCGGCATGAAAACAAATTAGGCTCCTTTGCCGGGCTTCAGGAGCAACGGGAAGAGTTGGATGTTATCCTTGAGCTGAACGATGAAGGGGAAAATGTCCGGGACGAATTAGAAACAATACTGGAAAAATTCCGCCGTATCCTCGAGGATGCCGAATTGAAAACACTCTTTACGGAAAAAGAAGATCCCCGCAATGCGATTTTAACCATCCATCCGGGAGCGGGCGGCACTGAATCCCAGGATTGGTCTGAAATTCTCCTGCGGATGTATCTCCGGTATGCTGAACGCAAGGAATATGAAACTAAAATATTGGATGTTTCCCCGGGTGATGAAGCCGGAATCAAAAGCGCGACCTTACAATTGTCCGGTGATTATGCCTATGGTACTCTCAGCCAGGAAAGCGGCGTCCACCGCCTGGTACGCATATCTCCTTTCGACTCCAACAAAAGGCGTCACACTTCTTTTGCCGCTGTGTTTGTTTATCCTGAAATCGATGAGGATATCCAGCTGGATATTTCCCCCGATGAATTGAGAATTGACACCTACAGGGCTTCAGGGAGCGGAGGCCAGCATGTCAATGTCACCGATTCAGCCGTCCGTATCACGCACCTGCCCACCGGCATCGTCGTGCAATGCCAGAATGAAAGGTCCCAACATAAAAACAAAGCGGCGGCTATTAAGGTCCTCAAATCACGTCTTTATGAGCTTGAAAAAAAGAAGCAGAATGAGAAATTGGAAAAGCTTGAGGACGCTAAATCCGAAATCGCATGGGGAAATCAAATCCGCTCCTATGTTCTCCACCCGTATCAAATGATCAAAGATTTAAGAACCGGTGTCGAAATCGGAAATGTCGACAGGGTTTTAGACGGTGATCTGGATGAATTCGTAAAAGCCAGCCTGGTTCAGCGCAAACAAAATAAAAACAAAACTTAATCCCCTGTTTTTGACTCGTCCCATAATCGCTCCATTTCTGCAGGACTGGCTTCTTCGATGTCAATTTTCCTTTCTCTTAGCTTTTGTTCAATATACTTGAATCTGTTGATAAATTTTCGGTTGGTCCGTTTCAGAGCGATCTCTGGATTAATGGAGAGATGCCGGGAAAGATTAGCTAAGGCGAAAAATAAATCCCCGATTTCTTCAGCCGTTTTTTCCCTAGCCTGCAAATCCATGGTTTCTTCCAGCTCTCCGATTTCTTCGCTGATTTTATCTAGGACACCGGCAGTTTCGTTCCAGTCAAACCCAATTGCGGCAACCCTGAGGCCTATCTGAAAAGCTTCCAGCAATGCGGGAGTATGACGGGGAAGACCATCCAGTACTGAGCCACGGGCTTTATCGCGCCTTTTTCTGCGGTTCCACTCGTCCCGGACTTGTTCAGGAGTTTCCAGTGCCGGCTGCTGCTCGAAAACATGGGGATGCCGGTGAATCATCTTACGGTTGATCCCCTCTATCACCCCGGTCATCGTCATTTGGCCCTTTTCTTTAAAAATCCGGGTCAAAAAAACGATTTCCATCAAGACATCGCCCAATTCCTCCTGTAAGGCCTGAAGATCTCCGTCGGCCACGGCATCCACAGCTTCATAAGCTTCTTCAAGGAAATAATTAATGAGAGAGCGGGCTGTCTGTTTACGGTCCCAGGGACAGCCGTCTTCTCCGCGCAGACGGTCTAAAATCCGGACCAATTCAGCAAATTCTTTTCCTGCGTTTTCAGCATCATCCATGGAACTCTCCTTGAATTTGATAAAACATTATTGTATTATTTTCTTCCCGATTATCCAAAGGAAAAGAAAATGAATACATCAAATGGAACCATCGACGTGATACCTCCGCTGGATTTTGGGTCGCTTATGCTTCCTTTTTATACCCAAGCTATGGTGAAGCTGGGGCAGATCCCTAATCCGGTAACCCGGAAGAAGGATGAAATAAATATTGAACTGGCAAAACGTCTTATTGATTTGCTGGGTCTTCTTAAAGATAAAACGGAAGGTAATTTAGACGAACAGGAGCAGAAAGTCCTGAACGACGCCCTCAGTCAATTAAAAAAAGTTTATCTCGAGACCTTGGATCAAATTAAATCCTGATTCATAGTATAATCAATGACCCATAATAATACTTACTTCGATGGCCTATTTCGATGAAAATATACCTCAATTTGAATGACTTCCCTGTCTACAAAAAACCGGCCGCTGTCGCCATAGGAAATTTTGACGGCGTACATGTCGGCCACCAGCATATATTCAAAATTGTATCGGAAATTTCACAAAAACGGCATTACCCTCCTGTCGCTGTTACTTTTTTCCCGCACCCGGGAAAAATGACTCATCCGGAAAAAATATTTCTGATTCAAACTTTGAATCAGAGATTAGATGATATTGCCGCTCTTGGAATCGATGATATATTGGTTATTCCATTCGACCGTAATTTCGCAAATATTACAGCTCTCGAGTTTGTCCGGGACATTCTCTATGAAAAAATTCAGTCCGCTCATATCGTAGTCGGAAATAATTTCAGATTCGGCAAAAACCGCTCCGGAAATGTGGCGATGTTGAAAGAGCTGGCTTCACCTTATAATATTTGTGTCCATCTGGTCAGTCCGGTCCAATTAAACCGGGAACCTGTCAGCAGCAGCTCCATCCGTAAATGTTTATTTTCCAGTCAAATTGACAAAGCCAATCAGTATTTGGGTAAACCTTATACCATTCACGGCCGGGTCATCAAGGGTCAGTCCCGCGGCCGCGCTCTGGGATTTCCCACCGCCAACCTTCTAACTGAAAACGAAATCTTGCCCCCGGGTGTCTTTATTTCGAAAAGTCGCTTTGACGGCAGAACCTGCACATCTCTCACAAATATAGGAATCCGCCCGACTTTCGAGGATGAAAAAAAGAATAAGAATGATTTACATGTGGAGACGTATTTAATCGGAATGGAAGCTCCCCTGTATGGAAAGCATATGAGGTTAAGCCTCTTAAAGAAAATCAGAGATGAAAAAACATTCCGGTCGCCCCTTGACCTTCAAGTTCAGATTCGTAAAGACCTGGACTATGCCCTCGCATATCTTGAATCCAGCCGGCCTATATAGGTCAGGCTGGAACGGCCGGCGCAAAGGATCTTTTTCGGGTTTGAACTTCATGAAGAGATGGTTATCCTTGACTTTTCATGTCAGTTGTTGCATTTTTTTAAAGTATCTCATTCAACCTGGATTCTTCGCAGTCCGGCTGCCGCGGATACGGAACGCAAGCGACTAAATCAATCAGATTGGATAAGGAGTTTAAGGAATGGCCGATAAAATTAAAGCCAAGATCATGGACGCACCAAAAATAAAAAGGGCTTTCATCCGGATTACAACTGAGATAACAGAAAGGAACCGTCAACTGGATAACCTGGTTATCATTGGAATTCGGACCCGGGGAGTCTATATCGCCCGGCGTATTGCAAACTTAATTAAGGAATCTGAGGGAATCGAAGTTCCTGTCGGTGTATTGGATATCACTCTCTACCGGGATGATTTTTCTGAAATGGAGCAGCATTCGGTAAAAAAAACCGAGATCGATTTCACTATTGCAGGTAGAGACGTACTGCTCGTGGATGACGTTTTGTTTACGGGAAGGACGATACGCGCTGCCATGGACAGCCTGGTTGATCTGGGACGGCCTAAAACGATTCAGCTTTTAGTGTTTATCGACCGCGGCCACCGGGAACTGCCTATCCGGGCGGATTACGTCGGAAAATTTCTTCCTACTTCCCGCCGGGAAAAAGTCAAGGTGCATTTAAAAGAAATTGATAAGAAAGACGAAGTCCAAATCGCCGAGCCTGAAGGCATTCAATAATGTCATGCTCCTAAGGGTGCCTCGTTGTAAACAGGAGAAACTATTTGCCGTTCGATAAAAAACATTTGATCACCATTCAGTCCCTGCAGCCGGAACATATCACACACATTCTCGATACAGCTGAATCTCTGGCCGAAATATCCTATCGGGAAATAAAAAAAGTCCCGGTGCTCCGCGGCAAAAACATTGTCAATTTATTCTTTGAACCAAGCACCCGCACCCGTGCCTCTTTTGAAATGGCGGCAAAACGGCTGAGTGCGGATATCTCAAATATCACTCAATCCGTAAGCAGCACGGCTAAAGGTGAATCGTTAAAAGACACAGTGCTTAATTTGGAAGCCATGCAGACGGATGCCTTGATTATCCGTCATTCCGCCGCAGGCACTCCTTTTTTCCTGACGACATTCTGCCGCTCTCATGTCATAAATGCAGGTGACGGTGCTCATGCGCATCCCACTCAAGCCTTGCTGGATGCTTTAACCATTCGCCAACTCAAAGGCGATTTTAACGGATTAAAAATTGTCATAGCCGGAGATATTCTTCACAGCCGGGTAGCCCGCTCAAATCTATTTCTTTTAAAAAAGATGGGAGCATCCGTAGTCCTGACCGGCCCTCCCCCTTTGGTCCCCGCTTACTTCACTCAGATGGGAGCCGCCATCGAATATAACTTTGATGCCGCCGTCGCCGGGGCCGATGTCATCATGATGCTGCGGATTCAGCTGGAGCGGCAAAAACAACGTTTTTTTCCCTCCCTGCGGGAATACGGCAGGCTGTTTTCCTTAACCTCCGAACGATTCCAAAAGGCGGACAAAAATGCTGTTATCATGCACCCGGGCCCTTTAAACCGGGGAGTGGAAATTGCCGCAGACCTGGCCGATTCCGACAAATCCGTCATTTTGAAACAAGTCGAAAACGGAGTTGCTGTAAGAATGGCTGTACTCTATCTATTGCTAGGAGGAAAAGAAGGTGAGATTATTGATTAAAAATGGACGTGTCATTGATCCGGCGTCCGGAACCGATGATACGCTGGATATATTAATAGAAAGAGATAAAATCAGCCGTATCGCCACCCGCATCAATGATCCCTCAGCCCGCATAATCGATGCGTCCCGCAAAGTTGTCACCCCGGGATTCATCGACATGCACGTTCATCTTCGGGAACCGGGCCAGGAACATAAGGAAACTATTAAAAGCGGGACGGAAGCCGCAGCCCGGGGCGGGTTTACTTCCGTAGCCTGCATGCCAAATACGTCTCCTCCCAACGACAATGCAGAAGTGACTGAGTTTATTCTCTCCCAGGCCCGAAAGGATGCCGCCGTCAATGTCTTCCCTATTGCCGCGGTTACAAAAAATTTAAAAGGAGAAGCACTTACGGAAATAGCCGAACTCGCCCGGTCGGGAGCTGTTGCTTTCTCCGACGACGGTTTTCCTGTCCGAACCAGTGAAATGCTGCGGCGGGCGCTCGAATACGGGAAAACCGTAAACGCTTTAATTATCGATCATTGCGAAGATTTGGACATGAGCTCCGGCGGAGTGATGAACGAAGGATATACCTCTCATCGCTTAGGTTTGAAAGGCATCCCCGACAGCTCGGAAGATATTATCGTTGCCCGGGATATCATCCTGGCCGAGAAAACCGGGGCTCCTCTTCACCTGGCACATGTCAGCACCCAGGGAGCCGTACATTTGATCCGAACAGCCAAAGCCCAGGGAATTCCGGTTACTTGCGAGGCGACTCCGCATCACTTATTTCTCAATGACACCTATCTGAAAGATTACTCCACCAGCTTTAAAGTCAATCCTCCCCTTCGCAGCCCGGAGGATCAAGACGCCCTGCTGCGTGCGGTTCAAGACCGGACAATCGATGTCCTGGCCACAGACCATGCTCCTCACGCCCCTGACGAAAAAGCGGTTGAATTCGATCGAGCCCCTTTTGGAATTAACGGGCTGGAAACCGCCGTGCCTCTATTTCTCGACAAACTGGTCAATAAAGAAGTTATTACATTGCTTCAGTTTGTAGAAATGATTTCAACCAATCCAGCCCGCGTATTAGGATTAACCAGCAAAGGACGAATCACAGTGGGAGCTGACGCCGACCTCACGCTGTTGAATTTGAGAAAAAAAATGAC
>CAYRTV010000162.1:0-6467 GCA_964427225.1 uncultured Eubacteriales bacterium | reverse complement strand
GCAGGTAATCCGGAAGATAGAACTGAAGATTGCTTAAAATCACAAACAGCCGTCCGGCCGGTTCTGTTTCGCTGTAGGTGGTGGATTGATACAGAGCCCAGGGGTGGCGCAAAAGTAAATAAACCAGAACCAAACTTATAAAAACCGCGGCGCGGAATAGATAGGTAAATATTTTTTTGGCGTTATACACCAGGAAATACCCCAGAAAAATCATGGCCGCCCAAAAAACGGCTGCCAGAATGCGGGCATGAGGCGCAAAAGAAGCTCTTTGCGTCAAAAATGCGTGAAAAAGCACATACGGGGCGGTTAAAAACAGCAAAAGGAAAAAGTCCCGGCGGCGGCGGCGCAGCATTTCAATCATTCCCAGAAAAGCAAAGAAATAAAGAGGGGCATAAAATAACAGGCCGTCCCGCTGGTCAAAAAAGTAGCCGGCCAAGGTTTCCAACCTCGCGGACAGAGAAATTTCGGTAAACATGGACTTCAGAAAAGCCGCCGATTCAGCGGCTCCGGTGGCTCCTTTTAAAGAAACGGCAAACGGTGACAGAGAGCCGTACAGATTAAAGGAAAACAGCATGTGCAGAAACCCGAGAATAACCGGGAAAAAGAAAAAATATGCAATATCCCGGCCAGGGCGGCGATTTTTTATCAGCTCCCGCAGACAATACAAGAAGAAAGGAATCAGAATGAGGGTGTACTTAACGGCATGCAGCCAGACAAATAAAGACAGCATGAAGCCGATGGCGAGCAGCTGAAATTTGGATAATTTCTGAGAAAACCGCAGCCAGCGGAAAATCAGCAGCGAAAAAAAGGTTGCGATGATTTCCGGATAAATATGCAGCGCATGGAAAAAAATCGGTGAGGTGAAACTAAATACCGCCCATAGTCCCAAAGCGGTTTTTTCGCTGTTCCATTCCTGCCGGGCAAATAAATAAACCTGTACTCCCAGCAAAGCCCCAAACAAACTCAGGCCCAACCGGATGATGAAAAGCTGCAGCTTGCCGCCGAAGAGAGAGCCGAGTGCATAGAACGGCAGCAGCAGAATGGAAATACCCGGGGAATGGAAAGAATGTTCGCCGCCGGTGCGGGGCGCGATGTGCGGCTTAAGCCGGGTTGTCGGGGGCATGTATTTCCGGTAATCATGCTCCGCATAATTATTGGCCAAGGCGAAATCGCCGTCCTCCCATAGGCTTTGGGATATGACCATATAATGGGGCTCATCCCCGGACAGAGTGATGCCCTCCGCAAGCATAATGATTGAGCCGGCGCTGTATACAACCAGCGTCACCAAAAAAAGAATGGTCATTTTCTTATTTCGAGACAGTGCCGCAAATCTTTCGGCTATCCCTTTAACTTGAACTCTTTTCTCCCGGATCAGTAAATGGATTTGCGCGGTTTTTAAATACAGGACTCCAAAAAAAAGCGCCATGCCGAAGAGCTTTACTCGATAAAAAAGGTCTTCCGCAGTCAGATAGTGGGCATGGGCCAGCGGTAAGAGCAATACCAGCAGAACCGGCAGATAGATCAGCGCGTCACGGGAAAGCATTTGATAAAAATCCCCGTTCACTATCCGACCTGTCAATCTTGGATACAGCATCCAAAAGGCAGCCATAGCAATTAAAACCGCGGCGGTCATACCGATAAGCGGCCCGGCTTTTATCTTGAATCCATGCTCCTGGATAGTATAAGCGGGGATTTGCCCCAAATAGAAAAGATATCCGGATATAAGAATGGCGGCGGCGGCCGGCATAAGGGTACGGGGTCTGGACATTGCTTGCTTCACTGAAGCCGCCATGGTCACGGTGTTATGCCTCTCTGGTCATCAAACCGGATATGGAGGCTCCGGCTCAATGCGAAAATAACATTGCCGGCAAATTGCCTTGCGGTTAAGGGGCCGCGGATATGGGAAAGAAGAATATCCATTTTTGTCCTGTTCTTTTGAATCCATTGATAGCTGGAAGAAGATGCCGCTATTCCATCCTCCGGATAGACCCTTATAAACAGGTCTCTGTCCTGCGCAGACGCATGCGGAAGCCAAATGTGTTTTAGAAAAAACAGGAAATCCGCCCGGGATGAGTCCGGCTTTTTTTCGACTGCGTTTAAATATTCTCGAATACGGCTGTCAATCCGGTTTTTGAAATCATCCGGCAGCATAAAATCAAACTGCTGCAATCTATCCGGCCTCAAGTCCCAGAGAATTCCGTACCTGGTGGAGGCCGCATCATTCCATACTTCAAAAGGTGTGTCGGCAAAGGTGATTCCGCGGAGCATGAGATAGGCAAACGGTGCGCGCTTTTCGTGTCCGGGACGTTCGCGCCGCAGGAGCTCCACTCTGGCTGTAACCGGATCGGTCAAGCCCAGCTTATCCATCACAGAAACACGTTTTCCGGCATAATATCCGATATAACCGACATTCTTATATGCTATGCGGATATCCGTTTCCGCGGAATGCGCCAATGACCTGTAATTTCTTCCTATGGTCTTCCACATGAAGATGACCGTGTCGGTAAACAGGTGTTTCAGCGGGACGATATCCTGTTGATAATAGGCTAACCGTTCGTTGGAGATACCGTCATTATAAAAGCGGTCTTTATACTGAACCGGTTTTGTTTGATAGGAAAAATAAAAAAGCAGTAAGGTTAAAGCTATATAGGCATACTTATGCACGGCTTTCATTCTTATGAACCGGTCGAAAGCACCGGCCATGGAGGCGGCGAGCAGGATAAAAGCGGGGAGCAGATAACGCCCGTGCATGAAGTCACCTCCGCCGCGGATGACGAAAAAGCCGTGCAGCAAACCCGAGAATAATATCAAAGCCCGGCTTTTAAAACCGGGATTCCGGATTTGTGTCAGCAGAGCCGCGATCGATAGTATCAGCACTATCCAGAGCAAGCTTCCCTGAAAGAGATCCAGAATATATTTGATGCCTTGGCTAAAATACGTTCCGGCTCCGGTTTTCGCATATACCGGATTCGGGAATAATGCCGCATAATACCCCATCCGAAAAATCTGCCAGCCGCCTAAAAGGAATAGCGGAAAGGCTGCGAGAGCAAACACTTTTTTCAGAGCAATCCGCCGCCTGATCAAACCGTAAAGATACAAACAAACAATGAGAATCAAAAAGAGCCCGAAATCCGGCCGGGTCAGCACCAGCAAAGCCAAAAGCAAACCCATGGCCGCCGGCTGTGTTTTCCATCTGTTCTCAGCAATAAATGTGGCATATATAACCAGCAGCAGGTACGAAAGAGGCGTTTCCAGGCCGCTGGTTCCAAAATCAATAAAAGAACTGGTCCCCACCAAAACAACCGCGCCTAAATTAAGCTGCGTTCCCGAATCCGGCTCCCCGGCAAAACGGATGCGGAAAAAAAGGATATACAGCGCTGAAAAGGAGGCTGCCAAACCGGGAAGAATGACGGACCCCTTGGCCGATAACCCCAGCCAGCGGAAAAAAGACACGACCGCAAACCAAAGCGGATGGGTATAGCCCTCAACCCGCTCTCCGGCATTAAAAACCGGGCCCAATCCGTCCAGGAAATTCTCGACATATCTGAGGGTGATGAAAGCGTCCTCGGACACCCACGCCTTGCGCAGAATCATAAAACAGCCCAGGATAAAAAACACAGCCGCCAGAAAAACCGTCCACCGGCGGTTCCCCCTGGAAGCGTAAAGAACTGACAAGAACACCAAGGCCAATAAAATGGATAAAACAGCAGCCTGGTATAGTATTTTAATCCAGGGAAAAATATTCCCGGTTTTTTCGACCATGATTTGAGTCACCTGAACATCCCGGCTGCCGGACCGGTATAAAACCCGGGGTTCTATTTCCTTCTCTTCTTCCACTTCGAATTGGATTTTTTTAGACCGGGGAAAAGTATCCAGTCCCACGGATATTGAGGCAAGGATGGATTTTCCTTTGTCCGCCGCAATCTGCAAAGCCAGCTCACTGCTCTGGGCCGCATCTCCCTGAAAATAAAAAACCGCTTGATAGACACCTTTCGGGACATGCAGATAAGTGCCGTATGCGGCAAATTTGTTTTTTTTATTTATCAGCCGCCGGGACAACGCTTTGTCCTTCAGTGCTGGAAAATCCGACTGAAAATTCTCCAGGTCTGAAGAGAATTCGGGGGAGGTCGAATTTATATACACAGTATGCAGGGAAAAAGCAGCGAAAACGCACGTAAAAATCATGAGCCAGGTAACCGCTGTTTGAATAATAACTCGTTTATTCAACTCGTTTTGCTCGCTCATCATTGCATATTTTAGCCCAATATCAAAAATGGTTTTGTAAATGCTGGGAAGATTGGATAATAAATCCATGATAAAAATATGTCAATACCGTTTTGTCTGCTTGACTCTTAACCAGGATTGGATAAAGTATACGTATAGGTTCAGGTTCCAAGGTGAAAATGAGTGCAAAAATCCTGCGAGCGGGTGGAATTATCTTCTTGATTTTCCTGACGGCCTGCAGCCGTTTCAAACGGATGGACGAGAGTGATTCAAGCCTTCATATTTCTTTTCCTTTCAGCGTGGTCGGCTTAGATCCGGTTAAAGATTTTCCCTTTCACAGTTCAGTCGCCATCATGAAAATGATCTATCCCCCTCTTTACCGGGCACCTGGAGATCCGCTCAATATTCTTGAGTCGGTTAAGACATCCGATGACAAGACTTATATCCTCAAAGTCAAAAAGGGGCTCCGCTTTCAAAATGACCCCTGCTTTCCGGAAGGGGGGGGACCGGTTCTCACTGCAGAAAATATCCGGGACGCATTTGAGCGGGCCGGCTCTAAAACAGCCCACGAATCTCCCGTTGTAGAAAAGATGAATTTGATCAGAGACATTGAGATCAAAAACTCTTATACTCTCGTATTGAAGCTAAAAAAGCCGGACCGCTGGTTCTCTGAAATTCTTTCTTCTCCGGAAATGGGCGTTATTCCTCAACAGGCTCTTGAGTCTTACGGAGACAATATCCGCTTCCATCCTGTCGGCAGCGGTCCTTACAGGCTGGCATCCTGGAATGAACAAGAAATTATCCTGCTCCGGAATGAGTCATTCCAATCAAAAGAAATCAGGCCTCTAAAACAAATTCATCTGGTCTTCACCAAGGATCAAACAGCCGCTTATAATGAATTCCGCCAAGGCCTTCTGGATATTATTCCTTTACCGCCGTCATTAGCCGAGCAGATTGTCAGGTTTAATCCCGTCAGCCATGATTTTGAGATAAAAACAGCAACGAATCATTCGGGCATGAAGGTTTTTTCCGGCAAGAATCTTCAGCTTATTTACTGCACTCTTTACTCCATTCGAGATCCCCTGGTCCGCCAGGCGATTAACTATGCCGTTAACCGGGACAAAATCAAGGTGAACCACACCGATTGGATACCCGCCTCCGGCCCGCTTTTTGATTTTGAGAATCCAGGATTTACTTATGATATCGATAAAGCCCGGGCACTGCTTGAGGAAGCCGGATTTCCGGAGGGTGAAGGCTTAAAAACGCCTTATTTTTTGCATACTTCCGCCGGCGGCATCCCCATTGCGGAAGGCATACGCGGCGATTTGGAAAAAATCGGCATACACGCGGAAATTGTCAATACATCCTGGGTCGGCTACCAGCAAATTAATAAAAGAGACATGGACATTGCAAAATTCGCCTCTCTTGGTCCAGACCCATTGAATCAATTGGATGTTTACCAGAATCCGACATTTATGATTCTTAATCAAGAAATAGACAATCTTACCCGGCAGCTCATGATTGACAGAAAAAATGAACAATTGGCCCGCAAGCTGACAGAAGAAATTTTTAAGGATCCTCCTTTGATATTTCTTTTTTGGATAAAGAATATCTATCTTTCACACCCGGATATTTCCGGGATCGATCCTGACTGGTACGGACTGTCGCCCTATTTGGATAACACACAATGAAAATTCGTTTTTTTCGTTCCCTGGGTTTTTATCTCTTTCTTACTTTACTGCTTTTCGCTTTTGTGCCTCTCGCCATATTTCAAATCACAGCCAACACCCGCGCCAGAAGAGAACTCGGACAAAATACGGAAAAACAAATCAGGCAAGTCACCACAACCGCCCAGCGTTTATATGAAGAAAGCATAGAAAATGAAAAATCCGGCCTGGCTTTTTTGGCCCGCATGCCGGCCTTGAGTAAAGAATTCTTATCTCATTATTTTTATCAATATAACAACATCTATTACCGGGTCAGTTTGCTGGATATGAATGGGAATCCTTACCTTAACCTGGTTTCCAACTTCGATCCACAGCATCTTTTCCCGCAGCCGTTCGAAGAGAGGGCTGATCTGCCAGGAATTCCCCCACAGAAACTTCCTCCGGATGACCGGGTTCATGCTTTGGATATCTATCCGATACCTGACGGTTATGCCCTTCCTCTGATAGGAAAATCAGGAGATGAATATATTCTGGCGGATATCCGGTTATCTGTCTTTTTTTCCCGGATCGAACCCT
>CAYRTV010000161.1:0-6483 GCA_964427225.1 uncultured Eubacteriales bacterium | reverse complement strand
GATTGCTGCAGATTTCGGTTTGCGGCGAGGAAGTCGTGGTACTTCACTACGACGAGCTGCAAACCGGAAAATGCGGTGAGATTCGGCCCGCCTGAAGGGTAAAAAAATGGCGATTATAATATAAATGTGCAAATGAAAAACTTTCCATTTGAACTTTCAATAAAAATCATGTTAACCGCTGATAAAAAAGAAATTGCAAAAACATCGCAATTTGTTTATGAATAATTCAGGCTCAATAAAGTGAGCAAAAGCTATGAGTAAAAAAAGTAAAATATCCCGCCGGGATTTTATTAAATCATCGGCTACAGCCGGGCTTGGGCTGGCTCTGGCCCGCCAAGCTGCCGGACAGGCTGAAGACCAAACGAAGGTCCCGCCCTCAGACCAATTGAACATCGCCCTGATCGGCGCCGGTGCACAAGGACGGGTGCTGCTGGAATCATGCCTCCGCATTCCCGGGATAAACTTCAAGGCCATATGCGATATTTGGGCCTATAGTCAGCGCTATGCCAGCCGGTACCTTCTGAAATACGGCCATGAGGTCAATGTTTATGAAGATTACCGGGAGTTGCTGGCTAAAGAAAGGGACCTGGATGCGGTTATCGTCGCCACACCCGACTGGGTGCACGACGAACACACCAACGCATGCATGCAGGCCGGGTGCCATGTCTATTGCGAAAAAGAGATGTCTAATTCATTGGCAAAAGCCCGCACAATGGCTAAAACGGCTGAACAGACCGGGAAGCTTCTCCAAATAGGGCATCAGCGGCGCAGCAATCCCCGCTACATACACGCCATCGACCGTTTAATTCATAAACAAGCCATTTTAGGCCGGGTGTCTAAAGCCTATGCCCAATGGAACCGGTCCAAAGCCGACATGCTGGGATGGCCGGAACGCTACACCATCCCGCCGGCTCAACTGGAAAAATACGGGTATTCCTCAATGACCGCATTCCGCAACTGGCGCTGGTTTAAGAAATACGGCGGCGGCCCCTTGGTCGATTTAGGCTCACATCAGATCGATCTTTACAGCTGGGTGTTCGGCTCGCCCCCCCAAAGCGTTTTCGCCAGCGGCGGTATTGATACATATGAAAACCGGGAATGGTATGACAATGTGATGACCATCTACGAGTTCGATACCGAAACCGGGCCGGCCCGGGCCTTTTATCAGGTGCTGACGACGACCAAGCATGGCGGCTTCTATGAAACATTCATGGGCGATATGGGGTCATTGGTTATTTCCGAAGTCCCGCAAAAGGGCAATTGGGCCATGCGTGAAGCCCATGCGCCGGAATGGGATTCTCTGGTCAAAGAAGGGCTGCTGAAAACGGAAACCCCGCCCCTTCAGAAAGTTGACACCCAAAATATTTTTCTGGATGTCCGGGTAACCGCGGAAGCAGGCCGCTGGCCGCTGCCGGTGGAGCTGGCCAAACCTGCCCACCAGCCGCATCTGGAAAACTTTTTTAATGCGGTCCGGTACGGCAATCACCTTAACTGCCCGCCGGAAACAGGATATGAGACCGCCGTCACTGTACTTAAATCCAACGAAGCCGTCAAAAGCCGGCGCATATATGAATTCCATCCCAATGAGTTCAAAGCCTGAGACTATGAACCCGCGACATTTTTTCCGGTTGGGAATCGTCTTGTTTTTACTAGCGCCGGCACTTATAGGTCAAAACCAGGAGGTCAGCGAGGAAGCGGAAGTTAAATCAGTTTGGGACGGCAGCCGCACAACTCCGGTTCATATCATTCCGCTGAAAGATGAATTCGATGAGCCGGTGATTCCCACAACATCCTATCCCCTGCCCTTTTCCACCCGCTATTCCTGCGCGCCCTGCCATGATTATGCAGTCGTTTCCCAGGGGTTTCATTTCAATGCGGGCCAGTCGCAAGAGAACGGCCGGCCGGGTGAGCCCTGGATTTGGGTGGAAGAAAACACCGGCACCCTGCTGCCGCTTTCTTATCGTCATTACCCGGAGGCTTACCATCCGGACAAACTCGGGATAAGCACATGGGATTTCATCCTTCAATTCGGCCGCCACCTCAACGGCGGCGGCATCACTGAACCTTCTCTGAAAGAAATGACCCCGGAATCCCGGTGGTTTGTTTCCGGGAAGCTGGAAATCAACTGTATGGGCTGCCATAATGCCGACCGCATCCAAAGCCATAGCGAATGGGCCAAACAGGTGATGCGGGAAAACTTCCGCTGGGCGGCGGCGGCCGCGTCCGGGCTAGGTGAGGTCACAGGCATGGCCTCGCGCCTTCCGCCCACTTGGGATATCTACGACGGGCCCAATCCGGATGATTCGGAATACGCTGTTGTGCCTGAAGTCAAATATAAGGACACATATTTTGACAGCCGCCACCGGGCTTTTCTGGATATCTCGGGGGATCCCCGCGATGACCTCTGCCTTGCCTGCCACTCCGTCACGCCGGCCGAAACCACACGTCCACGCATGCAAAGCGATGTTCACAGTAATGCCGGCCTGCAGTGTGTGGACTGCCACCGAAACGGCCCCGGCCACCGGATTATCCGGGGATATGAAAGTGAAGCAAAGGAAACCGGCGAACCTTACCGGGCGGAGTTTACCTGCCGGGGCTGTCACCTCGGCGAAGAATTCCCGGAAAAACCGGGATGGGATAACGGCCGCTTAGGCGCGCCCTATCCCGCCCATAAAGGCATCCCGCAAGTGCATTTTAAAAAATTGACCTGCACCGTTTGCCACTCCGGCCCTATGCCCGCCGGCGAGGCAGCCAGAGTACGGACATCCCGCGCCAACCGGCTTGGCATTTACGGCATTGCACGGTGGAGCACCCAAATGCCCGCTGTGTATGAACCGGTCTATGTCCGCAATCCTGAGGGACAAATCGAACCCAGGCGGCTGATGTGGCCGGCCTACTGGATCCGGATGGAAGACAGCACAGCCACACCGGTTAAACCCGCAGATATCATCGCCGCCGGTGAAAGCATCCTGAATGTAGAGGAGCAAGCTGCGGCTCTCCTCATCACGCTTTCAGCCGGACTGGAAACAGAAGGCATACCTGGATTGATCTACCGCGGACGAATGTTCACGCCAAACATTGATAACCGGGTGGATGCCGAATCCGTGGACTGGGAAATCCCGGAAGATACGCCGGTCTTTGCCGTCAAGCAAGAAGACAAAATCATCCCCCTTATTCCGGATTTCGATCCTTTTGCGGAAGAACCGGACATGGAGGCGGAAGCCCGGGTCCAGGAGGTCCTCACTGCGCTGCAATCACATGAAACGGCCCCCGCCGCACCGGGAATTATTTACAAGAATGCCCTTTTCCGGCTGGACCAGGGGTGGCTGGAAAAGGAGGAATGGAACGGTCCGGCGGCTCCCGCACCCAAACTTGAGTGGCTGACCGGAGACCCGCCGACACCCGCTGTTTCTGATTTTCATCTCCGTACCCTCCATGACCTTACAGGGAACGAACAGACTCTGACTGAAGAACAAGTCACCATGATGCTGCAGAAACTTGAGGAAACCGAAGGGGAAGACAACCAAAATGCACGTTTTGGCTATATTTCGGGGGGACGGTTATTTATGCTCGGCGAGGGAGGTTTTCTGCTAAACAAAAACCATCCCCGGGCAGAGCCGGTAACCTGGCCGATGGGTCATCAGGTGCGGCCGGTTCGCCAGTCCCTGGGAATCCATGGATGCAAAGACTGCCATAGCGCTGCTTCCAGCTTCTTCTTCACGGAAATCAAGGGATCTGGACCGCTTCTCAGCCAAACCCAAGCGAAAAAATCCGCGGCATCCCTCATGGACTTGGATGGATATTTTCAGCGGCTGTTCGGCCTGTCTTTCATGGTAAGGGGAGTGCTTAAAATTGTACTCATCGCAGCATTATTCATGACCGGGATTTTCCTGGTATGGATTATGGGGCGCCTCTTGAAAAAGCATGCCGGACTTGCGGATAAGGGGAGATGATCACCATGTACAGCGTGATTGCGATTATAGGACTCATCGGCTTGACCACCGCTTTGGTTTACTTGCGCTATGCCCAAGATAAAAACCGGGACGATATATCCCTCATGCAATGGCTGCGGAGAAAACCGTTCCGCTTCCAAATAAGCCCATGGACTAAAAAAAATTATCCCGGAAAGATGAAATGGATATTCTATCTGCTTACCGGAAGTTTTATTTTTATGGCAGCCACCGGATTCCTTTTCTCATTATTCGGTTTCATCCGCCTGCAGGGCATTCCACTGGCGATGCACGCGGCTGCCGGCGGTCTGTTTGCAGCGGCCGTCGCAGCAGGAGCTTTTTTACGGACCCGGGACTATCATCCGGATGATATAAATGAAAAATCCTGGCGTTCATCCCGGAAATCCCGAAGGGCAATCGCCTATTGGATATTTCTGTTGGCGGCTTTTCTGCTCATGGCGACAGCTTTGATCATGATGATGCCGTTTGTGCATTTTTCCTTTATCCGAACGTCCTTTTTCATTCACCGCTGGAGCGCACTGGCTGCGGCCGGCGCAGCTCTCATTTGGACGGAAGCCGCCCTGCTCTCTGAAGAAAAGAGCCATGACTAATCCTCAAGGCGTGTCCCGCTTCGCGCATCATGCCATGTTCACGGAATTTGAAATATTTTTCGCTGGTTTGGACCCGGACTATGCCGGTTTTGCCGCCCAGGAAGCGTTCCGGGAAATCGACCGCATTGAAGGACTGTTCAGCCGTTTTGATGAATCGTCGGAAATAAGCCTCATCAACCGCCTTCAACCGGGAGAAACCATGCTGGTGGGCACTGAAACGTTTGAATGCTTATCGCTGGCCGCGCAAATTCAGCAGGAAACCGGAGGCGCTTTTGATATCCGGGCGGCGACTCTGTTAAAATATCCTCAGCGGAGACAGAAAGGCCGCTTCCCTTTAACCCTTGATTCCTCAGGGCAGGGATTCCGGGTAACCCTGGCCGAAGATATGCCCGAAGCCGGCATAGACCTGGGAGGAATCGGCAAAGGATACGCTTTGGACAGTGTACATAATCTGCTCGTGGACTGGGATGCACAAAATATCCTTATACAAAGCGGAACCAGCACGGCGCTTGCAGCCGGCTCTGCGGATGAAAAACATCCGGGCTGGCCGGTGGGCGTAGGTGGAACATGGAGCAGGGCGGGAACCCCGCGCCGCCTCCGGCTGAGAAATCAAGCCCTGAGCGGATCCGGAACCGAAGTCAAAGGGGAGCACATTATTGACCCGGCGACAGCTAAATCCGCGGGCGGCCACTTGGCTGCCTGGGCCGTGCATCTCTCGGCGGCCGCGGCTGATGCTCTGTCAACCGCCTTTATGGTTATGAACACCCGGGAGGTTGAACAGTACTGCCGGACTCATGCCGGCGTTTGGGCCCTGGTGATTTCCCAAAAAGGGTCACCCCGGGTTTTCAATCCGGAGACGGTTATCAATGCAACCGATATGGAGGAGTCATCATGATAAAAAAAATTTCGCTTTTAACAGCAGCGGTTATGCTGATGGCCGCATTTTCTTTCCTGCCGGCTCAAGAAGAGCAGGAAAAAGAAGTCCTCAAACTCGAGCTTCCCAAACCCATGTTTGTGGGCACACCAAAGGATATCCGAACCCCCAACCTGGAAAGGCCGACCGGCGCTAAGCGGGGGCCGTTTTATGTTCCTGCCGGTACCGGGCTGATCTCACAGGGCAAGCCCGTGACCTCGAGTGATATGATGCCCATTATCGGCGAGCTGGATTTTGTGAACGACAGTGAAAAATCCGGTGAAGAAGGCTACTTTGTCGAATTAGGACCGGGCCTACAGTGGGTGCAGATTGATCTGGGCGATGTTTATCAACTGGAAGCTGTTGCCGTCTGGCATTTTCACAACCAGGCGCGAGTATACCGCGATGTCGTGGTCCAGGTTTCCAATGACCCGGATTTTATTACAGATGTACAAACCATATATAACAATGACCACGATAATTCCGCCGGCCTGGGTGTAGGCCGGGACAAAGAATACATTGAAACCTATGAGGGAAAGATTATCGATCCTGCCGGCACTGAAGGGCGCTATGTGCGGCTTTACTCCAGCGGCAATACTTCCAATGACATGAATCACTATGTGGAAGTCGAGGTTTACGGCCTGCCAATAAAATGAAGACCGGATGGCGCGTCGGCCTTTTCGTCCTGATCTTGGTTACAGGACTCATTTTCCGGGTTTATAACCTGGATAAACGGCCGATGCACCATGATGAGGCCAATCAGGCCGTCAAATGCGGCCGGCTGCTGGAGGAAGGCCGATACCAATACGATCCGCTCGATCACCACGGCCCCAGCCTGTATTATTTGACCTTACCCTTTGCCTGGCTGACAGGAAGCCGTTCTCTCGCCGATTTAAACGAAACCGTCATCCGGCTGGTGCCGGCTTTTTTTGGGAGCGGACTTATTTTACTCCTGCTTTTGCTGAGACCGGATGTCCGCTTCTCCGCAAAAGCAGGAGTAAAATAAGTC
>CAYRTV010000160.1:5415-6492 GCA_964427225.1 uncultured Eubacteriales bacterium | reverse complement strand
AAAGAATGTGCAAAAACATCGCAATTTTTTTATGAATAATTCAGGCTAAGTAATATGTGTTTTTTTTTATAAAACAAAATCTCAACCCGCCAAATTCATATTAGTCAAAACTTAAGGAATTTGCAACATTAGGAGGGCCGGTTTATCCGGCTGCGGCATAATTTGATTTTTTCTCGAGCCTGGCTTTTTAATTCAGAATCAAGCCGGGTTGCTTTATCATATTTATTGATGAATTTCAGTATATATTCTAACTTCTCGCTGGAGTCTTTTCCCCAGGTTATCAGCTTCCGTATCTAGATCATATTGCGCTTGGAGGCCGAGCCAAAATTCCGGAGAGATATTGAAATATCTGGCAAGCCGGAGTGCCGTATTAGCGGTTATGCTGCGTTTTTTGAGAACAATTTCATTGATTCTCCGAGGATCAACGCCAATATCAAGCGCTAAACGATGCTGGCTCAGCTGAAGAGGCTTTAAAAATTCTTCGTATAAAACCTCTCCGGGATGGACAGGAGCTAATTTGTTATTTTCCATTTTTAACCTCCTAATGATAGTCAGTAATCTCGACTTCATAGGCATCATTGTCTTGCCAAATAAAACATATTCGCCATTGATCATTTATTCTTATCGAATATTGACCTTCGCGTTTTCCTTTTAATTTTTCCAGTCGATTCCCAGGTGGATTTTTTAGATCCTGAAAATTTTGAGCATTATTGAGCATTCTCAATTTACGCAATCCGGTTTTATGAACATCAAAAGGAAATTTCTTTACAAATTGTCTTTGATAAACAAGCCCTGTTGCTTTATCAGCAAAGGACTTTATCATGTATCAATTATATAGCGTAAGGCACTATGCGTCAAGCGCTAAGAAAATCGGAACCGCCGCTATATTAAGACAAAAAGCCCCGCACGAACGGCTCGAGATCGCTTCTGGATTGTGGCGGACTGCACAGACACTGCTTTATAACAATCTTCGATCTCTTCATCCGGACTGGAATGAAGAAACCATTTCCAGAGAAGTCAGCAAAAGGATGGCGCATGGATCAGGGACTGAAAAACTCGGCGTTTGAGAAATTTGGG
>CAYRTV010000160.1:0-5315 GCA_964427225.1 uncultured Eubacteriales bacterium | reverse complement strand
TGGGCAGCCGCCAGAGTCAGCCCCCCGGCGATCAAAAACGGCTCCACACCGATGGATGTCCGGTAGGTAAAGCCCTGCAGCCAATTGCACGCCCACTAGGATACGGCGCAGTCCGCTCCGGGACGCTTTGCCCGGTCCGCGCAAACGGAAGACGACTGCAGCCGGAAACGTCAATATCATTGTTCTGCCCATGCATGGCATTGTCGATATAAATCCTGCCGAGCGGGTGCATGATCCGGCAGAGGGGTTGCCTCCTGATTTCAGCTCCGTTGTCATCCTGGGGCCGGCGGAACCGACGCAAGGATATTGGACTGGTTCGCTACGGAAGAGATGAAACCGATTCATTCTGCTAAGGACTCTAAAATCCCCTCGGCCGCTGTGCGGCCTTGGGATGACATTTTTTTCTACAGACTCAGGTTGACATTAGAATTCATTTTCAGCGATAAACATCTTTGCGGTGGCTGATCTTCACCACCCAGACTGTCAGTTCATTGTCTTGTATAGAATAAACGATCCGGAATTTTCCTTGACGCAGGCGATAACGCTCAAGCCCTGAGAGCTTTTCACAACCCCGGGGGCGCGGATTTTCTCCAAGAGATTTTATTTTTTCTAAAATCCTTTTGACATCACTCCGGGGAATATGCTGCAAATCCTTCAAAACGGATTTTTTTATCAGGATGTCATATGAGGCCATTTTTCTTCAGCTTTTTTACCATTTCATCATAGCTGATCAATTCGTCGTCCGCTCTTTCATCAAAAGCCGCCAGGTCTTCCGCATCCTCGGCCAGGGCCTCCCGGACTGCCTCATTGACCAAGTCGGACATAGACCGGGAGGTCTTGAAGGCCTTAAGCCTTAATGCCTCATGTATAATGGGATCGAAATATATCGTTGACCTTTTTGAATATTCTGCCATTGGCTTTACCTCTATGACATTATAATGTCATAACGTTTAAGCGTCAAGGGTTTGTATCCTTGCTAAAAGTTTGAATTCTCATTAAAGAAGCAGCTTGGGATCCTTCGTCGCTTTGCTCCTCAGGATGACATAGCATAACCTCAGGACATCAGCTCTTTTGAATATTAAAGATGAATTATGTGTTGGTGAATAAAAAAGGCCCCGGCGTAAAAACACCGGGGCCTTAGATAAATCTTAATACATATCGGGCGGGGTCTGCGGGAATTTGTTGTTTTTTTCTTCAAGAATATCGGAGATCAGGCCTTCCGTTGTCAGCAGCAAGCCGGCGATACTGGAGGCGTTCTGCAAGGCGGACCGGACGACTTTGGTAGGATCCAGCACTCCCGCCTTGATCAGGTTTTCATATTGTTCAGTCAAGGCGTTGAAACCGGAATGGGAATCCATCTCCCGGACTTTTTCCACCACAATCGAGCCTTCGAAGCCGGCATTATTGGCGATCTGGCGCAGGGGCTCTTCAATAGCCCGGCGAATGATATTGACGCCGATCTTCTGATCGCCCTCCAGCTTGAGCTTGTCCAGTCCTTTCTGGCTGCGGAGGAGCGCGACCCCTCCGCCGGGAACAATGCCTTCTTCCACCGCGGCTTTGGTGGCGTGCATGGCATCTTCCACCCGGGCTTTTTTCTCTTTAAGCTCCGTCTCGGTGGCGGCTCCGACTTTAATCAAGGCTACGCCGCCCACCATCTTGGCCAGCCGTTCCTGGAGTTTTTCCCGGTCATAATCGGATGTGGTTTCATCAATCTGATTGCGGATCTGTTTAATCCGGGCTTTGACGTCTTCGCTCTGGCCCTTGCCTTCCACGATGGTGGTATCTTCCTTGTCGATCACCACTTTATTCGCCTGGCCCAGCCAATCCAGATCGACGTTTTCCAGCTTAACCCCGATATCTTCGGTGATCACCCGGCCGCCGGTCAGCACCGCGATGTCTTCCAGCATGGCTTTGCGGCGATCTCCGAAGCCGGGAGCCTTCACCGCGCAGCAGCTGAAGGTCCCTTTCAGCTTATTAACCACCAGCGTCGCCAGGGCTTCACCCTCCACATCTTCCGCGATAATAACCAGGGGCTGTCCCCGTTTGGCCACGTTTTCCAGAAGCGGCAGCATTTCCCGGAGATTGCTGATCTTTTTCTCATGCAGCAGAATCAGCGGATTTTCCAGCACACATTCCATGCGGTCTGAATCCGTGACAAAATAGGGAGACAGGTAACCGCGGTCAAACTGCATGCCTTCCACAATCTCCATGGTGGTTTCCAGGCCTTTAGCCTCTTCCACGGTGATAACGCCGTCTTTGCCGACTTTATCCATGGCTTCGGCAATGATTTTGCCGATGGATGCATCGTTATTGGCAGAGATAGAGCCCACCTGGGCGATCATCTCACCGCTGACATCGCGGCTGAGGGATTTAAGCTCCCCGATAACCGCTTCCACCGCCTGGTCAATACCCTTCTTGATCAAAGTGGGATTGGCGCCGGCGGTGACATATTTCAGGCCTTCCGTGAAAATTTTCTGAGCCAGCACGGTAGCAGTGGTAGTGCCGTCGCCGGCCACATCCGAAGTCTTGGACGCGACTTCCTTGACCAGCTGGGCACCCATATTTTCCAACGGGTCCTTGAGTTCGATCTCCTTGGCGACGGTCACACCGTCTTTGGTGCTGGTCGGAGAGCCGAACTTCTTATCCAGCACGATGTTTTTCCCACGGGGGCCCAGGGTTACCTTAACCACATCACTGAGAATGTTCACACCTTCAAGCAGAGACTGTCTGGCCTGCGGGCCGACAGTGATTTTTTTTGCCATATTAGCCTCCTATTTTCCCTTCTTATTTGATGATGGCCAAGATATCTTCTTCACGAAGAATGATGTATTCTTCATCATCAATGGTGACGTCGGTTCCGCTGTATTTGCCGATCAGAATCCGGTCGCCTTTTTTTACTTCCAAGGGAACCACCTTGCCTTCGTCCGTTGTACGTCCTTTACCAACAGCAATGACTTCCGCTTCCTGCGGTTTCTCTTTAGCCGTGTCCGGAATAATGATGCCTCCTTTTTTTACTTCCTGCTCTTCCAAGCGCTTCACCAAAACCCGGTCATGCATTGGTTTAACGTTCATAAAAACCTCCTTTTACCTTGAGAAATGAATTGGGTTTAGCACTCTTATTCAAAGAGTGCTAAAAGATAATTTAGCTAAAATTTAAAATTTGTCAAGTAAAATTTTTTGGGCTGCGAAGCAGGCCGTAAGGATCTTGTGCTGCTTCGCCGAATAAACAGGTGCCGATTCAAGGTTAAAGAAGCCGTTTGGGATCCTTCGTCGCTTGCCTCCTCAGGATAACAAACCTAGCGTGGTTCAGTATCGAAAAAATATGTCCGTTTTCAGTTTTGAGATTTGAGTTTTGAGATTTGAGATATTATTCCAAGTAGTCGCGATGGAAGGATTAGATTACCTTCGCCTTAAGCAGCTTCAGTGCTTCTTCCCGGGAGTAGAGTATGCGGCGGAGGTCGATGCCTTTCATTTCATCGCGCTGCAGAATGTCGTCTTTCAGCACCTTGCGGTAAATCATATATTCGTCTTTTCCGGAAATCATCGGATCAACTTTTTCAGTGTAGAGGAACTCATCCAGAGGCTTATTCTTGCCGTTGTTGTTGCCTTCAGTCAGATCCACTCTATGGTCATTGGATTCCAAAAAACAATGGATCATAGGAAGATACGGCAGAGCGTATTTATTCAGAGTCTGGTCCGCTCCGGTGACAATGTCTTCCGTCAAGGCGTAAATGCCCACGGTTTTGCCGACAGGCAGGCCCAACTCTTCCGCCAAAGTGGCGACGGCTCCGTGCTTGGTGGTGCAGCTTCCCTTGTTTTCCTCAAAAAGAATCATTACGTCTTCCCGGTTGGAATTGTAGCCGTAAGGAAGCTCATGCACATACCGGCAGGCGGCGTGGAAGCTTTCAATGCCCAGCTCTAAAAATTTCTTGGACACCGGTCCGGCTTCGGTGATGGGTTTATCCGGCAATACTGAATATTTTTCCATAAATGTATTATAAGTGAATTTCGGAATATTATCCATCCTGGACTATTAACTCGAAAATGATGCACCAGGAGGCGCATCCTGAGCAAAGCGAAGGATCTTAGACGGCGCTTGCACAAAAAGACGATTACGTTTTATTCAGCGAAGCACTCTAAGATTCCCACGTCGCTGCGCTCCACAGGTTGACAGCCTGAAACCCGGCTATTCATGGGCCGAGATTGCTGCAGATTACGGTTTGCGGTGAGGAAGCCGTGGCACTTCACTGCGACGAACCGCAAGCCGTAAGATGCAGTGAGATTCGGCCCGCCCGAAGGGTGAAAAAATTGCGATTATTAATAAAGATTAATATGGTTGCTGATCGTCAAAAAATTCTTTTTTTTCACTACAATGAATATCATTGATGATGGAAAAAAAAGAAGACATCGCAATTTTTTCATGAATAGCCGGGTTTAGAAGGCTTGGAGGACAGATATGTAGAACCCGAAATCATCCCGGGCGAAGCCCAGGTCCAAACGCAGGACCAGGCCTTCGCCGGGGTCGAAGAGGTACCGCAGGCCGCCGCCCAGGCTGTACTTGAGGTTATCCAGGGAGAAATCCTGCGATGAAGGCACCACATCACCCAGTCCGGCGAACAGGTTGCCGTGAAACCGTTCATATAGGGGAAAGCGGTATTCCGCCTGCACCGCGGCCATGAATTTATCCCGGTACCGCCCCAGATAGTGGCCGCGCATCCGTTCCTGCCCCCCGAACAATGCCAGCATCTGAAAAGGCGGTCCCCCGGTCAGCGATTCGATATATGCCTGCAGGGCCAAGACATGCCGGCCGGACAATTGAATATACCGGCGCAAATCGGCTTTCGCCCGGGCAAATTCATAATTACTTCCCATCCAGGAGCGGAACCAGCCGTAAGACAATTGATGAAAAGCGCCGGAGCGCGGAGAATAGAGCGTATCACGGGAATCATTGACTGCAACCAGGCTAAATCCCGATGAGACACCCGGCTTTACACCCAAATACCCACTGGGCTGGAGCCTCCCCTCCGGATCAAATTCGGTGATCTTTTCCCAGCGCATCTGATACTCTAATCCGGCATAATAGGTCGGAATAACCCGGGTTTGCAGATTGAGAGTGATATTTAATTTACGGGATTTAAACGTCTCTTCATTCTCCTGCGAAGTGTCATTACCGATGCCGTAAAACCGGTCAGCAAAGCGAGTGATGAGAAAAGAACCGCGGAACCGGAAGCGGTCTTTCGCCCAATAGAGCTCCGGAATGACCTCCAATTGGAATTGGTTGTTAGTGGTATAGACAGACAAAGCCTGAATGGAAG
>CAYRTV010000159.1:0-6520 GCA_964427225.1 uncultured Eubacteriales bacterium | reverse complement strand
CCTTATAAGTCGCAAAGATGCTATTTGGCACAAAGAAAACTTAAATATTCAAAGGTGTAAACTCTTCTTAACTCTTCATTTAGAGTGAAAATCCGCTTAAATTTTCGTGATATTTTCTAAATTTCACAAAAATGCGCAAACGCCCATTTTGGGGTGTTTTTTACACTTTTCCGGAAAAAGGGGGGAAATCAAAAATTTAAGGGGCAAAAGGCAACTTTTCCCGGCCGGGATGCGTATATACTATTGACATGAACGAAAAAGAGATGAAACGGACGAAAAGGAGAGACATCATGAGAGTCCCTCCTTTTTCAAAGGATTCACTATAGATTCCCCCTGATCTTTAATTCATCCCCATCTGACTGCCCGTTCCTTCAGGAACGGGCAGTCTATTATTAATCCTCAAAATCCCGAATGGCGCCGGCAAAGAGTGACGCGGCGATTTCCGCTCCTCTTTGATTGAGATGAATGCCGTCCAGTGTGAAACAAAGCTTTCGGTTTTTCGATTCCGCTTCCACTTCCGCAGAGGTCTTGAATTTGGCGATATCCTTCAGGATCCGGAACAGGCTGCGGGGAAAAAAGGATGAGGCTTCTTTTCCTTCCAATTGCGGCACGATTTTGTTCCGGATATCTATGCACTTGACCTTGGGATATGCCCGGCTTAGAGCTTTTATGTGTTCACCCATAACGGCCAAATTCCGGTTCCAGGGATTATCTGCATCTTCGCCGATAAGAAGCGGAGTGACTGTGCGCAATGCATTGGCCTGCGGATAAAGCAGGTCGATAATGCGGCGGTAATGGACTTCAAATTCTTCCAGATTCTTCGCCCAAGGCTGTTGGCGGAGTTTTTTGAGCAGCGGGTAGGTCCAAGAGGCATGGACCAGTTCGTCATTTACCCCGATCCATATGAATGCCATGTCATAAGGCTGGGTCGGGATTTGGTGCATGCGTCGGTGGAGGCTTATGACCGTATCCCCGCCTTGGCCGTAGTTGAGAAGCTCGTGTTCCGGAAACGTCTTTTTCAAAATTCCAAGAAATGACACTCCTGGAGCCCCAAAAGTTAGGCTGTCTCCAAAAAACGCAATGCGCATGAGGATTTTTTTACGCCTATTTTTTCATGGGCAAACCTGGTCTCTGGAAAAATTCTTGAGCAGGGACAATAAGGACGTTTTCTTCGGTCACATCCAGGGGATATTCCTGGATGATCAAGTCTTCCGTCATAATTTCTTCCGGCATGTTAGGATTGGCGTACGTAATGGCAGAGGGTGTGTCGGCAATCAGGTTTTCTTTAAGGGTTTGGGCGTCTTCGGTGATAACAGCAATATAGAGATTTTCAAAATTCAGATATTCCCGGATGGCCGCGTTGACCTGTTCATGTGTGATTTCAGGAATCCGGCGTTGGGCTTTCGCCAGAAAATCTTCATATCCGTAATATTGGGAATCGATCTTCCATCCCAGGCGTTCCCCCAGGGTTTGTGTGTAAAGCTTTGTGTAATTGAACAGGTATTTTTTGACCAGTTCAAACCGTTCTTGAGGGATGCCGTTTTCCACCAGCAGCTTAAGCTCCCGCAGGGTCTGGCGGATCACAAAGTGACGGTTGCGGTTGGCCAGCGGTCGAATCCAAATGGAAAAATATTGCTGGGGACGCACATGATTGGGGGCTGGGAATTTATCCCGTCCCTGGACAAAGTGCTCGATATAAGCATAATCGCCGTAATTCTGTCCCCTCTCTTCCCGGATTTTTTGAAATAAGTGAGAAAGATGCTGCCGGTGTTCGCCGAAATGAGAGCCGGCGATCCAGAGCGCGAAGAAGTCATCATCCGCACGGGTGATAGGCAGCGGAAAACCCATGGAAATCGCGGTGGCTGGAGTGTTTTTATCCGCAATCACCATCTCCAAGCCTTTCGGCATTTCCTGGGGAGGCAGAGTCAGTGCGGGTGTATAATCTTCCGGCAGCGACCGGAAATCTTCCGCCATTGTATCCGGAAAGCCGTCCGGATAGCCTCCCGCAACTCCAAGGGTGATGTTGCCTCTGACAAAGTGTTCTTTGTAATAGGCTTTCACATCACCCAGGGTCAAGCTTTTGACGCTTTCCACCGTCCCGTACTCATGATGGCCGTAGGGATGGCCGGCATACATCTTGAGATTAAGGATTTCCTTTCCGAACTGCTCGTCCATATTGTTGACCAGGGTTTTATCCAGAAAATCCAATTGATTGGTCTTTAACCGGATAAAATCTTCTTCCCTGAAACCGGGATCGAGCAGCATATCTTTGAATATGGCGTAATAACCGTTCAGGTTGTCCTTGTGGATGGTTCCGTAAAAAGCGGTCATTTCTTTATCCATGGACATGCTGACCGAGGCGGCCATAGGATAAAATTTTCCCATGATATCTTTATAGGATAAGGTCTTGGTGCCCCCGTCAGCCAGCATGCTGAAAGTCAATGCGCCCAGCCCTTCTTTGCCTTCCGGATCATAGGCGGAGCCCACATCCAGTATAATCCGCAGGTGGATCATAGGATTATCCGCCACAGCCAAAGTCACTGTATTCAATTCACCGGGATTATCCCGGGAGCAGGATGGCAGCAAAAGCAATAACCCTAAAAACAAAACGGCTGTCAGTTTATAAAATTGAATTTGACTCATTGGTTTCCACCTCCAGATAAGGTTACAACCGTGCTGTTGGAAATCTTAAAATATTTTCGTGTCATATCCTGAATATCTTTGGGAGTGATGGTGAGATACAGGTTGAACAACTCATTGAGGGTATCGGGATCTTCTTCCAGGTTGATATAGAAGGCCAAAATACCCGCGATACCGTCGGTGGTGCTCAACTGGCGGGCCAGCGAATACTTCATATTGGATTTAACATCATCAAGCTGCTCTTCAGGTATCAACTCATTCTTGTGCTTTTCCAAAGTATTGAATATTTCCTGCTCCACATATTTCAGGTCGTCTTTGTTCTTGAGAACCGCGTTAATGGTTAATAAGTAGGGATCTCTGCGGTCGGGGAAATCGGGGCTGAGGTAAACGCACTTTTGTTCTTCCACCACCAGTTTCTGATATAGCGGTGAATTATTAGAGAAGGCGATTTCAGCCACAAGATCCAAAGCGGCTTTGTCGATATCTTCGCTGCTGTATGCCGGTCCGTGAAATCCGACAGCCAGCCGGGGAAGGGTGTTCCCGGGCCATTCATAATGAGCCCGTTTTTGTTCAGTCTGAACCGGTTCCTCGGGTGTTACCAGTTCATATCCGGACCGTTCCCAGCCACCGTAGTGCTCTCGCACTACCTGCATAAGAGCGGTATGGTCATAATCGCCGGCGACCAAAAGAATCGTGTTGTCCGGGGCGTAAAAGCGCTGCTTATAGAGCCGGCTGTATTTAAACTGATTGGGCATATCCTGAATGTCTTCCAGGTAGCCCAGGGTGGTATGCTTATAGGAATGCTCCTCAAATGCGGTGTGGCGAAGCAGTTCGTAGATGCGGCGGCCGGGGCTGGAAACACTGGAATAATATTCGCCTTCAATAACGGGAGCTTCTGTTTTCAGCATCTCTTCATCGTAATACAGGTTGATGAAGCGGTCGGCCTCCGCTTCCACCACATCGTCCAGGTTTTCCTCGCCGGCAAACACCACAAAGTAACAAGTGTAATCATCAGTGGTGTAACCATTGGTGCCTGCGCCTAGCTCGGTCAGGAAGTTATCATATTCTTCCCTGGGCACGTTTTTGGTTCCCTTGAACATCATGTGCTCGAAAAAATGGGCGAAACCGGATTTGCCTGGTTCGATTTCATTGCGCGAACCGGAACGGACAATGGTGTAGTACGATATGATATGGGGATTTTCGAGGGGAATGGAAACGACCTTTAGCCCGTTGTCAAGAGTTTCGATATGGTAATCGTAAGGAAAAATGTCCGATTCCTGGGCGGGAATGGGAGTCAGGCAAAGGCTGAACATTAATAGCCCCGCCAGCAGATGTGTATTCATTCTATATCCTCCTTGTCTTTTTTCTTTTGACTTTGCTGATTATTAAAACATAACATTAACGTTCCACTAAGAGAGACAGTTAATATGATAAAGGTAAGTGAATTGCAGATCGGCTGCCTCTCCTCTTTGTGCTTTTTATAACAAAAATATTTAAATGAAACAAGCCGGGTGATTCGCTGTTCCAATTAAGTTTCTTTTTTGCCGCTGTTATCAAGCCAACCGAAACCGGCATCTTTCTTCAAGTCATTCGGGGTATATGGTTTGATATCCAGAATGGGAGTGCCTTCGATCATATCAAAATGGGAAATCCGCAGGCGGCCTCCCCTGCGGCCGTAAAAACGGACAACCGTCATGCCAATGGGATTGGGGCGGCGGGGGCTGCGGGTGGCGAACACTCCGCGTTCCTTGTGGTCAAAGGGAGGATGAGCCTTGAGATGGCCGGGTCCGGCTTCATGAAAAGCAAATATCACTACCAGGTGGGTAAAGCCGTCGATATCATCCAATCCGGGGATATAGTCCAAATATATTTCCAATTCGCCCTTGATATCGCTGAAGCCGTTTTCCTGCCGGTGCCGTTCCCGTTTAATGTCGTCTTTATGCTGAAACGGGGAATGGACGACGCCGATGGCCTTAAAACTCAGGTTTTTCATGCAGCCTCGTCAGGGATTGACATACGTGAGCCATTGGTCGTATTTCTTTAATTTTCCCCGGACGCAATCAGCATAAACGCGGCTGATGGTCTTGGTCAATTCCCCAGGCTTGCCGTCCCCCAGGGTGTATTCTTTTTCTTCGGTCCCTTTTTGGGAGCCGTCCTTGATACGGGTAATGGGGGCGACTTCCGCTGCGGTGCCGGTGAAAAAGGCTTCATCCGCGTCCAGCAGGTCCTCTTTGGTGATATGGTCCACCCGGGTACGGATATCCAGATTATCCGCCAGTTCCAAAATACTGGTGCGGGTGATGCCTTTTAAAACTGATTCCGAGCTGTCATTGGTTTTTAAAATCCCGTCCTTGACGATAAAAATATTTTCTCCCGGACCTTCGGCTACCCGGCCTTCCAGATTAAGGAAAAGAGCCTCATCGCAGCCTTTTTCCCGGGCCATTAATCCGCAGATAGTGGACTGTACATATATACCGCCCAGCTTGGCTGACATGTCATACTGGCTGTGGTGGACCCGGCGCCAGGGAAGGATATAAATGTGAACTCCTTTCTCCTGGTTCTCCCCCAGATAAGCACCCCATTGCCAGGCCCCAACCAAAAGTTCCACCGGAGAGGTTTTGGGGATCAGGCCCAGATTTCCATAAGAATAAAACAGCAGCGGCCGGATATATGCTGATTCCAGCTGATTCACCCGCATAACTTCAATTATAATATCAATGATCTCTTGCTTAGAAGAGGAAACGTCCATTCTCAAGACAGCGGCTGAACGGAGAAAACGGTCGATATGCTTATTTAATTGGAATATGGCCGGGCCGTCATCAGTATGGTAGGCGCGTATGCCTTCGAAAACGGAGTTGCCGTAATGCAGCCCGTGGGTCATGGGATGCAAAACGGCGGTGTCCCAATCATAAAATTTACCCTCATACCAGTATTTTTTGGCTTTTGGGAAATCTTTATTATCAAACATTTTTTCTCCTTTTGAGATATTATGACCCTAGATACATTTACGGAAGCGGTGCATACACCTTCCCCCCAACCGGCAATTTATTGCTGCAACAGAAACGTGTATATTCAAGATATATTGTTACCATAAAAAAGCGGAAAAAAAAAGAAAATTTTCCAGGGGCATTTCATGAACCATTCACGGGCCGAGAGATTCAGGAAAGGGTGAATTCCCAGGCGCACCAATATGATTCCGGGTGCGGATCCGGCGGACAGGCAATACAGCGGGTTTGAATGCGTGGATCAATGGTGCTTGCGAAGCCGCTGTATTCGACGATACCGACGCTTTTGCAGGGGAAATCAGGGAGGCCTTTGCGCTTTCGGGCATCCTGCACCCGGCATTTATTCATCCGGAAGATGGCCTTGCCCGGGTCTTTGCGGATAAACTCCTGCACATTGATGCGGGCATAAAGCCGGAATTTCAAGGCTTGCTCTAAGGCTTCCAGGCCGCCGCCCGGCTCCATGTCCAGGCGTTTCATGATGCGCCTGGCTTCCGCCACCGTGAATTTTTCCCAGGCATCCCGGTCCAATTCAATGGCCGTTTTTAGGTTGAATTTCTTTTCTGCAGCTTGGAACCACAGACCATCGTGGGCCAGCCAGTTTTTGGCGGCGTCCTCCAAAAGCTGGATCAATTCTTCCCGGGACATATCATTCAGTTCTTTCATGGCTGGTTTTCCTCTGGCTCATAATAGGTTTTATTTTCATGAGAGACGGTTCTGACCGCGTCCTCATTAAGCAGAATATTTGTGTATTTGATGACTTCGTTTGTATGCATGCCCATGGCATCCGCGATATCCCGCAAGGTGACGGGCCGGCGCCGGATTATGGCCAGGATTGTTTCCTTCAGGTTTTCGGAAATCGCGGTTTGATGCTTGGG
>CAYRTV010000158.1:0-6542 GCA_964427225.1 uncultured Eubacteriales bacterium | reverse complement strand
TTCTTTGGATTGGATATCCACATAAACCGGTTGTCCGCTGATTTTTCCGTCCGTGCTTCCGCCCCATTCGACGGAAATGGCAATCAGCGGGGCATAATGCGGTTCCAGCAGATGCGCGGAAATATATTTGGGCGCCCAACCCACTCCGAATTCGTACGGCTCCAACCGGACACTCTGCAGCCCCCATTCTTTGAGCTTGGCTGTTGTCCAGTTATAGGCTTTTGTAATGGCCGGAGACCCGGTAGGACGAGGGCCGATCACCGTGGACAGGTAACCCGCAAGGTCCATTACCTGGGAATGTTTGATGCCCTCATGGCGGATTTTGGTCACCATATCCAGGTCGACCGGTTCGGTTGCGGTCAAGCTGGATGCAAACAGCAGCACGGCTGCCATGCATAAAATCCTTAGATATTTCACTTTCACATTTCCTCCTTTTTTAACCTTTTTATGATATACCTCAAATCTCAAATCTAAAAACCGCATCGAGGCATATTGACATAATTAAATTCGAATCAAGCAAACTGAATCGATTGAAATAACGCAATGAACGCGATAAACGCGATGAGCGCGAGCGCAGCGAGCAGTAAAAGGCCCTCACGGCGTGTTCTGTAGGCATCGGTATGACAGGTGGGTACAAGGTGTATCCGAATTACCTCAGAAAAGGAAGAATATGACGGCCGGGTTCATTCCATTCCATCCTGTCCGGACTGTCGGCGATTGTGAATGTCAGCAAATATGCCAGCCGTACAACCTGGCTCATTTTGTCCTGATTGATTCTTTCCACCACATCCCCGGGTTGATGCAGGTCCCGGTGCCGGCCGGTATTGAAGAAGACGGAAGGAATGCCCCTCAAACAGAACATGTAATGATCGCTGTTGCCGAGCATGGGAAAAGATGGTAAAGGCACCGGAGTGAGATCACAGGTTTGAGCTAAACGGACGATTTGTTCGGCCATTTCGGGAGAGGGTGAAGAAGTGTAGGCAATCAGCAGTTTTTCCGGATTGTTTTCGTACTGATCCCACCTCTCTCCGGGAATGTCGAATTCTTCTGCGGTCTGTTTGATTGTGTCCAGCGGCGTGTTTTTGCAGATCATATCCATATTGACGCAGGCGACATTTTTTTCAATCGGCAATGTCGGGAAAAAAACATAGTAACGGCTGCCGACCAGACCTTTTTCTTCTCCTGTCCAGTGAGCGAAAAGAATGGACCGTTTCGGTTTGACGGGATTCATGGCAAAGGCTTTGGCCGCCTGCAGCACGCCGACCGAACCGGAACCGTTGTCGTCGGCGCCGTTAAAAACATAACCCTGTTCATTCATGCCAATGTGATCAAGATGGGCCCCGATGACAACGTATTCATCTTTCAGCTCCGGATCCGAACCTTCAATAAGGCCTAAGATATTTCCTGTTAAGGAATGGGTGGTCTCAATATCTAAATTAATGCGGATTTCTGTCCCGGAGAAAGATTGACTGACGGGACGGAGAGTCTTGTCAATGGCGGCTTTGGTCTCGGCATAGGATTTTCCAGCTGCGGAGAATACGGTGTCCGCAATTATCCGGGATGCCCAGAATGATGGAACCATGGGGTCCGCTTTAGCCAGGTCGGGTGAAAAAACCCGGTTACTGGAAGAAGAAATGCGTTCATTGTGGATATATCCGAAGGGGCTTCCCCGTCTTCCTGGAGAATCATCGATGATGATCAAAGCGGCGGCTCCTTTGCGGACCAGCAGCCGGGCGCAATTTTCCGCTGGTGTCCGCCGTCCGGCGAAACGGGCCCGGTTTTCCGGCTGGTTAAAAGGTGAATCAGCCGCCTTTCCGCCTGGCCGGCCGGCTGATATCATCACTATTTTGTCTTTTACGTCAATACCGGCAAAATCATCGTAATCGAGATCAGGTGCATAAAGGCCGTATCCGGCATACACGACGGGACCTTCGATCACGCCTGAAAAATCGGCACCATCGCTGCAAGTGAAATCCTTATCCTGGAAAAACTTCCGGGTTTGTCCCGGTGTGACGACTTCCATGAAGGTGTCGCCGCTGACTTGCTTGAACAGCATGGGAAATTTTTGTTCATAAGAGCGGGCATCAGCCGGACCGTCTCCTGCAGGCTTGATGCCCCAGGTTTTATACAGGCTTTGAATATAAAGGCGGGCAATGGTCATGCCTTTACTGGGCGTATCCCGGCCTTCCAGCTCATCGGCGGCAATAAATTCCAGATAACTGTAGGAGTCATTGGATTTGATGCTTTCAAATCCGGTCCGCATTTTATCCGGAACATCCGCTGTATCGGGTGGATGTCCAAAAGCGAATGTGAGTACAAGTCCCAACAGAAGGGACGGCAGGATAAAAAAACGAGAATGGGATGATGATTTAAACCATGCGTTCATTTTACACCTCATTTTTTGGAATAATGGAGATTTTTTGGGAATGGCCTGCATTAAGGAAATTGGTTAGTGTCAGATGCAATCTTTGCCGGTGGATCATTCTTTCTAAATGAAATAATAAATCCTTTATATTTGTCAAGTATATAATATAATATATTTCTGACGGCGGTTATATATAGCATTCAATACGATGCATCATGCAATAAACATGGCCGCATTCTTTTCTAAGTCATAGAACAGGTCAGATAAAAAATTTAGAGGAGGCAAGATTTGAAGAACAAATGTTTGGTTTCGGTCTTGGGTATGGTCTTGGCACTTTCGTTGTTGAACGGAAATATATTTGCACAGGATCTGCGATGGGAAATGGCGAATGCCGAGGATGATGCAAAAATCCTTTCGCAAAAAGAACGTAAAGATGTTTTCAACAGCTGGCTGGAGTGGCGTTTGGATCACATTATCCCGGATCTTATGAAGAGAGAAGGGATCGACATGTGGATCATCATGAACTATGAATACGGGGAAGACCCCGTGTATCTTTCTATGGTGACCCGGCCCAATATGAATGCGCGGCGCTTGTCTATCCTTATGTTCCATATGCGGGATGACGGATTCCATAAAATAACGGCCAACTGGCATGGAACCCACAGTTCCGGGCCGTTTTATGAACCACTGGAATTTGACCGTTCCAAAGGGGAAGCCGGCCAGTGGGATGCCCTTGCCGCTTATATCCAAAAACATGATCCTAAAAATATCGGCATCAATGAATCCGAGCATTGGGTGGCGTTTGGAAATGGATTGACTGCGGGGCTTAAGGACAAGTTCACAAAGTCATTGGATGCAAAATATGTGGAAAGACTGGTTTCCGCAGAATATTTATGTGTAGGCTGGCTGGAAACCCGCAGTCCGGAACAAATCAGCGTTTACCGTCATGTTATCGGCATCGGTCATGACATTATCGCAGATTTTTTCTCAAATAAAGTCATTACTCCGGATATAACCACAACGGATGACGTAGTGTGGTGGATCCGGGACCGGATGTGTCAGCTGGGACTGGAGCCCTGGTTTCAGCCTTCGGTGAGAATTATGCGCTCTCCGGCGGATAAAGCCAAATACGGGGATAATGACCGGATTATCCGCCGGGGCGACATTCTCCACTGTGATGTCGGTTTTATTTATTTGGGGCTTTGCACCGACCAGCAGCATAATGCTTATGTATGCAGGGAAGGAGAAACGGATGCCCCGGCCGGGGTTAAAGAGCTGCTCCGCAAAGGCAACCGGCTTCAGGAGATTTTTCTTAAAGAATTTGAATTGGGAAGAACGGGAACCGAAGTGCTTCTGGCCTCGCTGGAGCAGGGGAAAAAAGAGAATTTACATCCCCGCATTTATACTCATCCCATCGGTGTTCACGGGCATGCTGCGGGAACGGTTTTGGGAAGAACGGACCGGCAGGATGGGGTTCCCGTCCGCGGTGATTACCCTTTGCATCCCAATACGGTTTATTCCATCGAACTCAGTGCCGGACATCATATCCCTGAATGGGATGGAGAATTAGTGACCATGGGACTGGAAGAAGAAGCTGTGTTCACGGAAGACGGGGCCTTCTGGCTGGATGGATATCCCAGAAAATATTATTTGATTAAATAATGTCCGTCTAGGTCCTTCTAGGTTTATCTAGGTCCGTCTAAGTCCATTTATGTCTGTCTAGGTCTATCTAAGTCTATTTAGGTCTATCAAGTCTGTTCGCTGCGCTCGCCCCTTGTCATTCCCGGAGCGAAGCGACGGGAATCTTAGAGTGCGCTTGCACGGGGAGACGAAATCACGTTACTAGAGTTGTAAATGTCATCCCCAGGCCGCGTTAGCGGCCGTGGGGGGTCTTAGAGTGCTTCGTCGAAGGAATCGGTTCCGTCTCTCCTGGCGAAGCAGTACACGATCCTTACGTCGCTTCGCGAGGCTTCTAAACTCTTCTCTTAAATCCAGGGCTGTCTGTGTCTTTTCAGTCTATTCGGTCTGTTCGGTCTATTCAGTCAAGTCATTTTTATTTCAATGTGCATCGAGATAGTTTTGCGACTTGAGTTTTGGGTTCCGAACTCTGAGTTCTTTCTATACTCGGCTTTGGTTTATTTTTGATTTAATGGAATAACTTCTTACTTTTCACTTTTTGCTATATTACTCTCCGCTCTTTACTTCCCGAGTCGGGTTCTTTCAAGCTGTCCACCATTTTTTGGACTTCCGGCTGCTCCGGATTCAATTCAAGGGATTTTTCCCAGGCACCTAAGGCTTCTTCACGGTTTCCCAGTTGATAGAAGCATTGGCCCAGAGCATTGAGAACTTCCGTAGATAAGCCCTGTCCTTCGATATAGCGGCGGTAATAACTGACGGCTTCGAGATACTCCCCCAGTTTTTGGGAGATATCACCCAAAAATTTTAGAAAGCGGACATCGCTGTTTTCCTGATCGGCAAAAGGCTTGAGAATACGCCGTGCAGTGGCGAAATCCTCTTCAGCGTAAAGAATCCGGGCAAAACCCAGGGCGAAGGTCAGGGAATTGGGCCGGCGGTGAAAAGCGTCTTCCAAATGCTGATGGGCTTTCTCCAGGTTGCCTTTATTAAAATATTGACTTCCCAGAATGAAATTCGTTTCAGGGGAATCGGAAGCGGGAGCCGTTTGAGAATAGATGAACGGACGGGGCAGGTTTTCAACCGGAGACACGCCGAAATGCTGAAAATCTGAAAAGATGACTGTTCCGGATGCCGATTGGACGCTGACATCCAAAGTATAATGTGCCGGCTTGAAATTGCTTAGGGGAAAAGCCTCCAGGATGGTGCCTGAAGGAGAATATCCGGATAGTGGTTTGACTTCCCTTAAGACTTCCTCCTCTCCATTGGTGATGACAAAGATGACATTTCCATTTGTCCACTTTTCCGCATTCGATAATTGAAACATAATATGCAGCGTTTCATTCATAGCAAACTGATAGGCGGCTGACGGGTAAAGCTGGGTTTTTCCCACCCGAAAAGCTTTTTCTCCGGAAGAAGAAGGGTTTTCCTGGATGTAAGGGGCCAATATCAGGGAGCTCATAACCGGAGAGGGTCCTTTTTCCGGCACAACCAGGTTCCGTTCAAAGGATGTGAATTCTTTCGATGTGCGGTTTTTTATCAACAGGTGGAAATGATATTCTCCGGGGCTAAGAGGGAACACGTCCTGGAAACTGAAAAGCTGGCTGCCGATTTTTTCCAGGTCATCTTTCTCGAACCGGATGGGGATGGTCCGGTTGAATTGATAAATGGTCCTGCTGTTTTTATCGGTCACCTGGCCCGTTACTTCCAAAGATGTATAGTAGCCGTTTTCGGTTTGGGCTATAGAGAGTCTTTCCGGTTCCACCAAATAATGGATATATGGGCATTGCCTTTCATCGTAAATCAAAGCTGTCAAGGCATCATTATCAATATAATTGGTGGAGTATTCCACTTCGATAACATCTTTGTACTTCAGAAGTTTTTCGGCATACTGGTCTTTTACGGATTCTTTCGGTTTGACTTCGATGTTGGCCAGCAGCATTTCCGAGGCAATAGAGGGATTGGGGCCGAATATGGGTTCTTGGGGGAGTAAGGTCATGGATGTCATAGCCAGTTCCGGCTGAACCCGGCGCAGCTCTTCATAAGCTGCCAGGTAGTCTTTTGGGTCGCCGAAAAAGTTTTTCAGCATTCGTTGCGGCCCGTCTTCTATAGGGCTGTAAAGCTCATAATCACCGGCTCCATATTTCTTGAAAAAGATAAGGTTGAAGGCATTCGGCAACCCGTATTTGGACATGCCTTGATAAAACCAGACGATGGTAGGGTAAATTTCGTTTTCATTTTCATAACGTTCGATGGTATTAGGAGGACCTAAGATGATGTACATGCGGCCCCGCGCTGTGGCCCATCCCGGCGTGGGGGTCCCGCGGCCGAACTGCATTCTTGCATCTTTGAGGCGCTGATAGTGTTCTTCTTTGAATTCATTTTCCGGAGTTTCGGGAATCTGGTCCCGGTGTTTCCAAAAAGCCTCGATGAAAAGCTCACGGGCACGGTCGGTATCCAGCTGTAAAAAGACATCCCTTTCAACTTGCGTAATGATATAGACGACTTCTTCTTCCAGCCAACGCCGGTATTTTTGAGGGAGTTC
>CAYRTV010000157.1:0-6577 GCA_964427225.1 uncultured Eubacteriales bacterium | reverse complement strand
CTATGTTCTTTACGGAGCGGGGAAAAAGAATGTGCTTAATAAGCCCGCAGTTGCAGTTGTGGGATCGAGAAAGCCTTCGCCTTACGGACGAGGGGTCGCGAAAAAATTATCCCGTGACCTGGCAGAAAAAGGTCTGGTTATTGTAAGCGGTCTGGCTCGAGGCATCGATTCCCTTGCTCATTGGGGAGCTCTAGAGGGAGGGAGGACAGTCGCCGTGCTGGGGTCCGGGCTGCATAGGATATATCCGCATGAGAATAAAAAATTATTTGATAAAATTAAGGAAGAGGGTGCTGTGATAACAGAATTTCCTTTACAAAGAGCACCGCTGGGATTTAATTTTCCCTTGCGGAACCGGATCATCAGCGGATTGTCCCTGGCCCTGGTGGTAGTGGAGGCAGCGAGGAAAAGCGGATCTCTGATATCCGCCCGCTTGGCTTTAGAGCAGAACCGCGAGGTCATGGCGGTTCCCGGCAACATCACATCCGGCACAAGCCAGGGAAGCAACTGGCTGATAAAATGCGGCGCTAAGCTGGTTTCCGATTGGGAAGATGTTTCTGAAGAGCTTCCCGCGGAGGTGAAAGCCGGGATGCACAATCAGGATAAGCCTGTCCGCATCCAGGCTGGATTGAGCCGGGAGGAAGAGACTCTTGTCAATGCCCTTGCTTTGGACAATCTGACTCATATTGACGAAATTGCTGGGAAAACCAATATGAATGTCTCCAGGCTGCTGTCAATACTGCTGAGCCTGGAGCTTCGGGGGTTGGTCAGTCAGTTTCCGGGAAAATATTTTCAAAGGATTGCATAATGGGAAAGAACTTAGTTGTGGTTGAATCTCCGGCTAAAGCTAAAACAGTCAACGGGTATTTGGGTCCGGATTATGAAGTTAAAGCATCTATGGGGCATATTCGTGATCTTCCCAAAACCAGACTGGGAGTGGATATAGATGATGGATTTCATCCCCGTTACCGGGTTTTACCTAAAAGAAAAGATCTGGTTGAAAAACTTCAAAAAGAAGCCAAAAAAAGCAATGAGGTTTTGCTGGCAGCCGATCCTGACCGGGAGGGCGAGGCTATCAGCTGGCATTTATATGAAGTTCTGAAAGAACACAATCCGAATATTCACCGGGTTCTCTTCAATGAAATCACTAAGGACGCTGTCCAGGAAGCGTTTAAGCACAAGCAGGGACTGGATGAGGATAAAATAAATGCCCAGCAAGCCCGGCGGATTCTAGACCGTCTAGTAGGATATCGCATCAGTCCCCTGCTGTGGAAAAAAATCGGAAGGGGACTCAGTGCCGGACGTGTTCAGTCGGTGGCATTGAGGTTGATTTGCGAACGGGAACGGGAAATTCAGAAATTTAAACCCCAGGAATATTGGACGATAGCCGCTCTGCTGCACCCTTCCCAGCCGCCCCCTTTTATCGCCAAATTGGAAAAAGCCGGCGGGAAAAAGATCAAAATTGAAAATGAAAAATCCGCACGTGAAATTGAAAACCAGCTGAAGACATCCGATTTTATTGTCCATGATTTAAAAATAAAACAGAGAAAGAAAAATCCGCAGCCGCCTTATATCACCAGTTCACTGCAGCAGGACAGCTTCCGTCTCAACCGATTTTCGGTCAAGAAAACCATGACTCTGGCCCAGAAATTATATGAGGGAATGGAAATCGGAGACCGGGGCTTGGTCGGGCTGATTACCTATATGCGTACGGATTCATTCCGGGTATCAAATGAAGCGGTCCAGAAAGCCCGGGATTATATCGTCTCCCGTTTCGGTAAGGATTATCTCCCGAAATCATCCCGGGGGTATAGAAGCAAGAAAAAAACTCAGGATGCCCATGAAGCCATCCGGCCCACATCGCTGGATTTACCTCCGGATAAAGTGAAGCCGTTTCTCAGCCGGGACCTTATGAAACTGTATACGATGATTTGGAACCGTTTTATCGCATCTCAAATGAACCCGGCGCGCATTGAGGCCACTGATTTTGATATCAGGGCCGGAAAATATCAATTTTCCGCAAAAGGCGAGGTGGTCAAATTCCCCGGCTTTATGGCGGCTTATTCCGGATCCCCCGGAAAATCCCTGGATAAAGATAAAATTTTGCCTCCTGTGGAAAAAGGGGAAAAACTTAAGCTGAAAGATTTGGACACCAAGCAAAATTTCACCCAGCCTCCCCCCCGTTATTCTGAAGGAACTCTGGTGAAAGAATTGGAAGCGAAAGGAATCGGACGGCCCAGTACCTATGCCCCGATTATTGCGACCTTGCAGAACCGGGCATATGTGCTGTGGGAGGAAGGACGTTTTATTCCCACGGAGGTGGGATTATATGTCAATGATTATCTGGTGGAACATTTTTCGGATTTGCTGCAATTCAAATTTACAGCCACGCTGGAAGAAAATCTGGACTTGATCAGTGAAGGCGAAAAGGATTGGCAGGAATACTTGAAATCATACAACGCCTTGCTGGATGAGGATTTGGAAGCGGCTGAAAAAAAAGAAGGTATAAAAAAACAAGGCATTCCATCAGAAGAAAACTGTCCCCGCTGCGGCAAAAGCCTCGTTATCAAATCAGGGCGATACGGTAAATTCAAAGCCTGTTCCGGCTATCCGGAATGCGATTATAAAAAGAGTCTGGATCGAAAAGAAGCAAAGCCCCTGGATGAAAAATGTCCCAAGTGCGGCTCGCAATTGGTTATGCGGCACGGGCGTTACGGCAGTTTCGCCGCTTGTTCGAATTATCCGCAGTGTAAATACATCAAGAAAGAAACCCAGGATACCGGAATCCGGTGTTCCGATTGCGAGGGGACTTTGGTCAAAAGGAAGACCCGGAAGGGTAAGGTATTTTTTGGGTGCAGCAACTATCCTAAGTGCACATTTGCTACCTGGGATGAACCGGTTGACCAGGCTTGTCCCGAATGCGGGAGGCATTTCTTATTGAAAAAAACCCCGTCCGGAAAGACGGCTTATCTTTACTGCAGCAACAAGGAATGTTCTTTCCGGAGGGATTTGAAAGAAGAATCTTGAATAAAGAACTCAATTCTTTCCTCGATTACCTGCGGTATGAAAAAAATGCATCCCGGCATACACTCGGTAATTACCGCCGGGACCTGGAGCAGTATGCGGCTTATCTAAGCGAGAGAAAAATATCTTTTACTGCCGCCGGCAATGTTATCATCCGCGGGTTTTTGGCAACCCTCTATCAGAAGCGGTTAAAAAAATCCACAATTGCCCGGAAACTGGCGACGATCCGGTCATTTTATCAGTATTCCCTGCAGAAAAGTTGGGTGGAGGAGAATCCGGCCAAGGTTGTCAGCACCCCTAAACAGGACAAAAATGTTCCCTCGTTTTTATCCGAAGATGAAGCATCCGCTTTTTTAGATATCCCGGCTGCGGCAAACCCTTTGCGATTACGGGACCGGGCTATGCTGGAACTTATGTATGCAACCGGTGTACGGGTGAGTGAACTGGTGGGAATGAACCTGGATGATATCCATACCGGGGAGCGTTTGATTCGGGTCAGGGGAAAGGGAAAAAAAGAGCGGCTGGTTCCATTTGGGAAAAAAGCTGAAGAAGTCCTGCGGGAATATATTCAAAAACGTTATCGGATCAATAAGGGCAAAATAGACAAAGATGCATTATTTTTGAATCACCGCGGTCAGCGACTGACTGTCAGGTCCGTTCAGCGCAAGGTGAATTTTTACCTGCAAAGGACAGCGCTGAAACGTAAAATCAGCCCTCACTCTTTGCGGCATTCCTTTGCCTCTCATCTTCTCAGCCGCGGAGCCGATCTTAGAGTCATTCAGGAGCTTCTCGGCCATGAAAGCTTATCCACCACTCAGAAGTATACGCATTTGGATTTAAAACAGCTTTTAGAAGTTTATAAAAAAAGCCACCCCCGGTCTTAGTATCTGTTTGCGGGTTCTCCGTGCCAAGCCGGGGTTTAGAAGAGGGGGAAGATGATTCCTTCCCCCTCAAGTCCTTACTTAGAACCTGTGCCCACGGTTATGAGATCTTTTAAGTTTTCGAATGTTTTTTCTCCGATACCGCGGACTTTCATGAGATCTTCAATCCGGCTGAATTTTCCGTTTTTTTCACGGTAATCCAGAATTCTTTGCGCTACTTTGGGCCCGACCCGGGGAAGTTCCTGCAATTCGGCGGAACCAGCGGTATTGATGTTGATTTTTTCAGCCGGAGGGGCCGCGGCGGCTCCCATGGGCATGATGGCGGCCATTAGAGCGGCAACCATGGTTAAGGCTGTGAGTTTTGATGCGTATTGCATTAAGGCCTCCTTTCACTTCTCCTTTAATGCAAAAGACGGGCCAACCGGCCAGATGAAATTAAGTTATTGATTTTATTAAATTAAAGGAAGTTATGGATAAGGAGGGTGTTAAAGGCGGTTGACAATTCCGCTTTTGATACTGCTATCTATGTTTACGCTCCAGCACATCTTTCAATGCATGTAATGCTTTCCCCCTGTGGCTGACTAGATTTTTTTCCTTTGCGGACATTTCTGCAAACGTTTTTCCCAGAGGGGGATAAAAGAAAACAGGATCATAGCCGAAGCCGTGATGTCCCCGGGGGTGGTCCAGTATGATTCCCCTGACATTTTTTTCTATTTTATGAAGAATCCGGCCGCGGCGGCTCAGCACCATGCAGGAGATAAACCGGGCCTTTCGCTCCGCGCGGGGAAGAGAATTCATCCGCTGCAATAGTTTACATATGTTGTCTGCATCAGAGGCATCCGGCCCCGCAAACCGGGCTGAATGAACACCCGGGTCTCCACCCAGCGTGTCCACAATCAAACCGGAATCTTCTCCCAGTGTTAATCCCGGCCAATCCCGGCTGTAAAAAAGGCTTTTTCCCCGGGCGTTATCGGAAAAAGTTTTTCCCGTTTCCTGATATACATGATTTATTCCGGCTTCGGTGAGAGAATAAATTTTGAAAGGGAGATGGCTGAGAAATGAGCGCATTTCTTTTGCTTTGCCGGTATTCGTTGTGGCCAGCAGCAAGGAAGAATCACTCAATTTTAATTTCCTGTATGCCTTCCATGTGGGAAAGGCTCTGGTTGAATTTTTGCTCATCTTCTTCCGAAGCGGGAAAGGTGATTAATATTACAGACCGGTCCTTTTCCCGTCTAAAAGTGATTTCCTGAAATTTAATCCCTTCGTGCATAGCTGTTTTCTTGATATCGGTTAAAACATGGCCGGAAGGCTCGGCCTTAATGGTATAATGATAATTGTTTTTCTTCAGATGCTGTTCCTCAAAATATCCAAATCCGATCAGGGCCAAAAGGATACTTACAGAGAAAATAAAGGCTGTCATATAATATCCAGCTCCGATGACCAAGCCCAGGCCGGCGACGGCCCACAGCGTGGCCGCGGTTGTCAATCCAATGATCATACCCCGGGATATAATGATGGTTCCGGCACCCATGAACCCTATGCCGGTGATGACGCCGGCGGCAATCCGGACTATATCTCCACCCTGATATTCACGCCCTTCTAGAACCAGTCCGGACAGGATCATCATCATGGCTGAGCCCAAGCAGATTAAAATATGGGTGCGGAAGCCGGCGGGTTTTTGACTGGATTCCCGCTCCAGTCCAACCAGGCCGCCCAAAGCAATGGCGAGCAGCAGTTTTAGTGCGATTTCTAAATGCGGCATGCGAGTCCTCCCAGGTTTTCCTTTTGGTAATTTATCATAACTTGCAGGAAAATCAAAAAAATGAAATGGATTACCGGCAAGATTTGCGGCCGGAAGAGTGTTGTGAATTTACTGCCCGACCGAATCAAAGAGTAATGCAATCAAGTAGACCGTGAGCAGAACGAGTGTGATCAGAGCAAAGCCGGGTTTACGCATGAGCTGTTCCGGTTCATCCAGAACTTCTTTTTTTTGAAAGGTTTTTCTGAAAAAGAGGCCGAAGTAAATCAACAGAAGGGGAGAAAGATAAATGAAAGACTGGATTTTAAAATTCACGGCAAAGAAAAAATAGGCCGAAAAAAAAACCAGACTGCTCAGCAGCATGCCGGCTACCAAAGAAGAGGTGGAATATTTCTTTAATGAAGAGCGGTAGTTTCCGGCTTTTTCTTTAAGCAGCCGGAACTCTGAAAGGCGCTTGGCTACCATGAGGAAATTTCCGAAAGCCCACCAGCTGATAAGAATGGAGAGAGGAGGAAATTGATTAGAGGAGGCGAAAGCGTACCAGCCGATCAGAAAACGAATAGGATTATTGGCGGATTCGGATATAGAATCTAAAAAAGGAATATCCTTGGTTCTTACCGGAGGAAGATTATACACAAGGCCGGCCATAAGCAAAGCCGCCAAAGAAAAGAAAAATGAATAATTGAAAAAGAAAAAGGCCGCCGCCAGACTGACCAGGGTTAACGCCGCGCCTGCCATAAGAAAAGGAATTTTTTGAATGTCTCCCCGGATAAGGGGACGGTTCTTTTTCACGGGATGATGAATATCAAAGGGAGCATCCACAATTTCGTTCACAATATAGTTTGCGGTTGAAATAGCCCAGGTCAAAAGGAAAATGACCAGGGAACGCACTAAAATCATCAGCCAGTCTAAGTCT
>CAYRTV010000156.1:0-6590 GCA_964427225.1 uncultured Eubacteriales bacterium | reverse complement strand
GGTCAAGTGTCAAGCTATCCCGTTTAGGTCCCGGCTTTTCAGGATCCATGATCAAGAGCCCTAAAGGCGTTCCTTCCCCGGCAGGGGCGTGCTGTACGGCTGCCAAAATGGTGCCATTGCCCAAAAAGAAATAGGCGGCATCCTTTAACCGGGTTTTGACATCGGGATGCCCTTGCCCGGAATCATCGGAGTAAAAATGTTCGCGAACGTCTATCACTTAGTTCCTCCCTTAATCGTATATCAGAATTCAGCGGAAAAGTAAAAAGTCAAAGTCATCCCTGAAGCACAGCAACGGGAGTCCATTTAAGCCTGTCTAGGTCTGTCTAGGTCTTTTCAGTCATCTCACTGCGCCTGTTTTCTTTTCAATCCGCCTCAATAAGGTAAGTTTTCGCTTTTTAGTTTTCACTGATTGTTCTCTTCACTTTTCACTCTTTACTCCTTACCCTTTACTAAAACGAAGCAGCATGAGATCCTTCGCTTCGCTCCGAAGACAGTTGTGCACAAAAAAATTACGGCTTTGCAATTTACGGCCTCTGATAATATCATAATCATGAAAGGACATTTGCTATGAAAATAAACGAAAAAGAATACTCTTGGTACCAATCAGCCTTCAATGATGACAACTATTCCAGCCGGTTTGTCGGGCGCAGGGGAGCCGCGCCGATGCCGACTGGAAAAAGCAAAATCACCTCCTTGGAGGACGTTATAAATATTATCGAAGACGGAGATGTGATTTCCTATCCCCATTATTACCGGTTTGGAGATAAAGGGCTGGAAATGGTCATCAAGACTCTTCAAAAAAAGAGAAAAAAAGGAATCATTCTCTATGCCAACGCGATATTCGATCATACCGACCCCTGGCTGTTTGAAGCGTTTCAGGACGGAACTCTGGCCGGCCTTTACGGCAATGTGTACCGGAAATTCGGCGCCCATGTCATGGCCGGTGAACTGCTGCCCTGGGTAACAGTGGGATTTTCCCACGGAAACCGGGTGCGGAAGCTGCAGTCCGGAGAAGTCAGGATTAAAGCGGCCTTTGCCCCGGTGCCGCTGGCTGATCAATTCGGAAACGCCACCGGACTGCTGGGTTCCGATGACCAATTGTGCGGTCCTCTTGGGCTGGCTGCCGCCGACTGGGAATTCGCGGATTACACCTGTCTGCTGGCGGGTGAGGTCAGGGCTACATTGATTGTTCCTTTTTCTCTGTCCATGGAACAAACCGATTTCGTGGTTCCGGTTGACTGTCCGGGACTGTCTTCGGGAATCGGCAGCGGCACTTTGGATTTGGACAAAGTCCGCAGCCATCCGCTGAATGCCCGGATTGCGGAAAATGTATTGAATGTGATGAAAACCGCCGGCATAATCAAAGATCAATTCAGTTTTCAGGTGGGAGCCGGAGCCGGGCTGATCGTTCTCGACAGCATCAGGACCATGCTGAAGGATGCCGGAATTCAGGCTGGTTTTTCCATCGGCGGGGTCACCTCCATGCATGTGGACATGCTGGAAGAAGGCAGCATCCGGCATCTGCTCCACGGCCAGTTGTTTGAGCCCAGCCGGAAAGTCATTCATACCCTATTGGAAAATCCTTCACATCAGGAAATCACAGCCGGCTATTATGCCTCCGTTGCCAACAAGGAATGCGCTGTCAACCTGCTGGATTTAGCCGTTTTATCCGCCTTGGAAGTGGATCTGGATTTCAATGTCAACACCGTCTGCGCCAACGGCCGGATAATCGGGGGAATTGGGGGCGGCCAGGATGTGGCAGCGGGAGCCGCTTTGACCATCATTTTTCTCCCGTTGGCGACAGGAAAGAAAGGGCTGGGATTTCCTAAAATTCAAGATAAGGTCTACACTCGAACCACTCCGGGGGATGTGATCGATGTGGTGGTGACGGAAGAATTCACCGCCGTCAATCCAAAAAGCAGCAGCCCTTACCGGGACACTATTCTGGAAAACGGCGAAAAATTTGGTCTGAAGCTGCTGGCGATTGAAGAATTAAGGCAAAAGGCTGTGGATGCCGCTCAAGAAATGGGCATGATTCCGCCGCGTCCGGAGACCTCGGATGAAATACTCCACGCCGTGGAATGGCGCGACGGCACGCTGCTTGATGTGATTCATAAAACCGCTGACTCTTAAGGGGCTGCAAAAATCTAAAGCCTCCGGACAGCATAAAGCCAAGTAAGCGGCAATTCAACTCTTTACTCTTTACTCCATATGTTAGAAAATAAATCAAAGTAACCAATGCATACGAACCCAGATTTCGCTTCCGCCAAAGGATTCACTGGCAAAATCTGGCGAAACGGGGCTTTTGTCAGAACTTCTTTTCATATTCAAAACGGAAGGATTCAATCCGGACTCAAAGAAGAGAGAGTGGAGTCTGAATATATTATTCCTCCATACACTGACCCGCATATCCACGGCGGTTGGGGCTGGGATGTTCATAATGGACAATTTGAGCCTTTGGAGAAGCAGCTCATCCGGCAGGGTGTTTTCTGTGCAGTCCCGGCATTGGACAATAACTCCATAGAGGCTTTGATTCAGTCCGGTTCGGATTTCATGGAATATAAACAAAACCACCCCGACAGCATCTTTCCCTTTCTAAGGGTGGAGGGACCGTTTATCAGCCCGGCCAAAAAGGGATTTCAGAACAGCCGCTGGATACAAGCCATCACCACGGAATCTGCAGACCGGTTTTTTGGTATCCCCGGGCTGGGCATGTTCACTTTCGCTCCTGAATTGGAGGGAAGCTCGATCTTGGTGAAAAAAGCCCGGAAAGCGGGTATTCTGCCTTCAGTGGGACACAGCCGGGCCGGAATTGAGGAATTTATGTACGTTTATCACCAGGGAGTCAAACACATCACCCATTATCCCAATGCGTTAAGTGAACTGCATCACCGGGATATCGGCTTAATCGGAGCCGGACTTTACCTGGATGACCTGCAGCTGGAAGTGATCGGGGACGGGGTGCACAGCAGCCGGGAATTTATGCTGCTGCTGAAACAAATCCGCGGTGATGCCTGGGCCTTGACCTCCGATCTCATCCCGCCGGCTTTTTCAAAACTGGATCGTTTTGACGGGCGGCGGCTTGCCGTCGAAGGGATGAGAATCACAACGGTAGACGGTACCCTGGCCGGAGGCGCAGTTCCGGTTTCTCAGCAGGTTCCCCTTTTGTTTAAATGGGGATGGACGCCGGAGAACCTGGTTCGCATGGCCTGCGAAAACGCCCGGTTGTTCATGGGATTACCGCTATCCAGCTTGGAAGCGGGACAGCCGGCGGATTTTCTGATTCTGGACCGCAGCTTGGAACTTTCCGCCGTATACCGGCAGGGCCGCCTTGTTTCCGAAGAGGAGGGGGAATGGAAGACCGCTTGAGAATTACCGTTTCCGGCATCCGTGGAAAAGTCCCCGGCTCTTTAAATGTCGATATCACGTCCCGCTTCGCTTCGGCGTTTGCATCCTATCTGGAACAAGGCAGCCTGATTTTAGGACGTGACAACCGGTTAACCAGCCAGATGCTGGCCATGGCCGCCCTTTCTTCCAGCATGGCCGCGGGACTCAATATCGAGGATTACGGTCTGCTGCCGACACCTTTTCTGCAGTTTTTACTGGCCCGCAATCAGGCAGCCGGCGGCATATCCGTTTCCGGCGGGCACAACCCGCTTCCCTGGAACGCCGTTATCCTGCTGGGGGAGACAGGAACTTACCTGGAAGAAAATGAAGGGGCGGAAGTATTCAATGTATATGAAGCCGGAAGCTTTCAAAAAGCGGATTGGAATCAATTGGGCAGAATCAATATGGCTTCGTTTCCTTTAGATTCTTATCTGCACACCTTATCCGCGCAAACCGAAACCAGCCTGATCCAAAAATCAAAATTCAAAGTGGTCGCGGATCCCTGCAATGGAGCGGTCTCACTCTTTTTGAAACAATGGGGCGATTATTTTGGTATCGAGATGATCGTTATCAATAATGATCCGGAAAAACCGTTCCCCCACCCGCCGGAACCGTCCCCGGATAATTCCGCCCAGGTCGAAGCCGTGGTTAAAGCGACCGGTGCCGACTTAGGCATATTATTTAACTCCGACGGCAGCCGGCTTTCCCTGGTTACGGAAAAAGGCATGGGATTAAGTGAAGAACTGACCTTGCCCTTAAGCATTCTGTCCCTGCAGGGCCGCATCCGGCAAGCTGTTTCTACAGTGGCCACTTCCGCTTGGGTTGACTGGGCCGGAGAACAAGCGGACATCAGTATTCGGAGAACCCGGGTCGGCCAGTCAGCTGTCAGCCAGCTCATGCAGGCGGAGGAGACGCCCCTGGGCGGAGAAGGCAGCGGCAGTCTGGCCTTTCTTCCGGTTTCACCCGGCTATGACGCCTTAACCGCATTCGCTCTGATCCTGCAGCTATTGGCTGTAAAAGAGCAGCCGCTGTCTGAAATCGCGGGAAATTTCCCCGAGCTTCACCGCCGCAAGCTGAGAATTCCGGTTTCGCCTGTCCGGGTTTACGGACTGATGGACCGGCTGGAAGAAATATATGCACCTGAGAAGCCGGACACCACTGACGGGATCCGCGTCGACCGCGGTTCTCTCTGGTTTATTATTCGTCCATCCTCCACCGAATTCATACTCAGGATTATGATTGAGGGAGAGAACGAAAATGAGGTGGAAGCCGCCGAAAATGAAATCCGGGATAGAGTGGAACCATGAGGATATCCGATTTAAAAATCAGCATCTCCGGAATCAGAGGCATTGTAGGACAAAGCCTTACACCTCAATTGATCATAAAATTCAGTGAAGCTTTTTCCAATTATATCGGAGGCGGCTCTATCGCTGTGGCTTCAGACACCCGGCCATCCGCGGAAATGGTGAAAAAGGCCGTCTTCGCAGGCGTTTTATCCGGCGGAGGGTTGCCCTTTGATCTTGGGATTCTGCCTATACCCTCTCTCCAAATCTATGTTAAAGAAAACAAATTCCGAGGAGGCATTTCCGTGACCGCCTCCCACAATCCTGTGGAATGGAATGCCCTCAAGCTGATAAAAAGAGGAGGATATTTCTTGAATCCTTATGAAGCGGAGGAACTGCTAGATTTTTATTATCAAGGGCGCTTTCGCAGAACCGCGGCGCCGGAAAAAGTACAGATCGAACCAGACCCTTTTTCTCTCCATACCCATAAAATCAGGTCCTTTATCGACATTGACGCTGTCAAAAATCGGCGCCCTCGAGTGGTGGTCGATCCCTGCGGCGGGGCTGCGGCACCCTACGTCAAGCCCTTCCTCGAGCAGCTGGGCGCCGAAGTGGAATGCATTCATTGCGGTATTTCCGGAGCCTTTCCCCGCAGCCCGGAGCCAGTGGCTGAAAACCTGGATGCCTTGTGCCGGGCGGTCAAATCCTCGGGAGCGGATATCGGTTTCGCCCAGGACGCCGACGCGGACCGGCTGGCCGTGGTGGATGAAAAAGGCCGGGCCATCGGCGAAGAATACACACTGGCTATAGCCGTGGACTATTTTCTTCAGTATAAAAAGGAGTCTCCGGTTACAGTCAATCTCTCCACTTCAAGAGTCATTGAAGATATCACTAAAAAACATAAAGTCGGTCTAATCCGGACCAAAGTGGGAGAAATCAATGTGGCCCGCGGCATGCTGGAAGCAGGCGCTAAAATCGGCGGCGAAGGGAACGGCGGCATAATGGCCGCTGATATCCATGCCTGCCGCGACAGCTTTACCGGCATGGCCCTGTTTTTGGAATGCCTGGCAAAATCAAAAATGACCGTATCCCGGCTGCGAGACCGGCTGCCGGATTATTTCATGAACAAAGATAAAATCAGAGCCTCTTTCCGCGACCGCAAGCGTATTCTCAACCGGATTCAGAATGAATTCAGAGACGGGCATATCAATACCCTGGACGGCCTCCGTATTGATTATCCTGATTTCTGGCTTCATATCCGGTCTTCCAATACGGAGCCGGTCATACGTATTATCATTGAGGGCTCTGATAAAAAAACCGTTCAGGATCTTTCCAAACGGATCAAGGAGGATATCTAGTGGAAATAATCATTTTACCGACATACCATGAAGTAAACTGGGAGGTCACCCTCCGAATTCTTTCCCTAATACAAAAAAACCCCTCTGCCGTACTGGGCCTCGCCACCGGCCGGACTCCGCTCGGGATCTACCGGGAGCTGATCGCCGCCCATAAAAAAGGCGAAGCGGACTTTTCCCGGGTGACCACGTTTAATCTGGATGAATATCTCGGCTTTGACCACGATGACCCGGTGACTTTTCACAGCTACATGGAAAAGAATTTGTTTGCCCACGTCAACCTCAATCCGGCCAATACCCATATTCCGCCGTCCCGGCCTGAAGACCTGGACCAAGCCTGCCGGGATTATGAGGAAGAGCTTAAAGCCGCAGGCGGCATCGATCTTCAATTGCTGGGACTTGGGCGTGAAGGCCATATTGGATTCAATGAGCCGTCCTCGTCCCTCAAAGCCAGAACCCGGGTCAAGACCCTGACGGAAATCACCCTGCGGGATAATTTCGGGGATTCTACGGGCCCCCGTTTCGCCATCACCATGGGCATCGGCACGATCATGGATGCGGATGA
>CAYRTV010000155.1:0-6628 GCA_964427225.1 uncultured Eubacteriales bacterium | reverse complement strand
ACATACTGAAAATAAGCGCCGTCAGATCCTGCCTGTGGATTGCCGGGCAGGCCGTTCAGCACGACCCCGTTAAGGGGATTGTTCCCCTCAGTTATATACCCTGATATCGATGCCAATGCGGCAGCCTGATAATTCTGCTCTGTTTTATCAGCGGTGACATCCGCATATCTGCGCGAAGCGGGAAAAAATCTATATCCTTCTCTAACCGGAGTGACTGTCCCCGACCAGCCGAATGTGACCTCACCGCTGTAAGATCCGCCTTCGCCTGAAACCGGAGTCTGGGGCAGTCCCCCCAGCCTAATGTCCTCCACCCCAGCACTTCCGGATAGAATCTTACCGGATATGGTCAGATCAATAAGCGATGCCTGGTAATCCTGTCCCGTTCGGTCTGACTTAAACGCTATATATTGACGCGAATCCGGATTGAACACATATCCGGTTAAAACCGGCGCAGCCAGCCTGGTCAACAGCAATTCCATACCCAACATCGGAGTAAACACTTCCCCCTAAATATGTGGAGTATACCAATTCCACCAACGGATCAATGGTTAAATCGAAGTCCGGGTTATAGCGGAATATCTCAAAGCCGAATACCTGGTCAGCTGTTTCCAAAAAATTAACGGCAACAGGTATGGTTTTCCCGTCTATTTTCTGATAAGCATAAGGCTTCCGGTGCTTGATGTCTCCAAAACTTATCCCCATGACGATATTACCGTCCGCATCGATGTTCACATGGCCGCTACCCTGAATTTGAAACCGTATCTGCGCCGGATCAGCCCCAGGTGTGATGATCCAGTCGTATTCGATGTCGTCATTTTTTCCGTAAACTTCCAGGTCGATACCGGGATAAAGATCCTCATAAATCACGGCTTCTGAAGCTTTCAGCCCGGTCACCCATCCGGACGCGTCATTCCCCGAAAAATAATGCACTTTATAATCGGTTCGTTTCAATGCACGGATCTCAGGGGCCGGATTTGCGTTCAGGAACTGCAAACGGGTGACCTCCCGCTCATATCCAGCGGATGAATGCCAGGTTTCATCAAGTCTAGTTTGCCGGATACTGTCAAAAACCAAACCGGTTTTGGTCAGCCAAAGGGCATAGCCGGATGTTTTGGCAAAAAATTCAGCTTCCCCGCTGAATTGACCCTGGTTGGGAATAAAATAAAGCGGGATTTTCCCGAAACGGTCCGTATTAACACCAATGCCCGGCTTACCCGTTTGAATCTTTTTCCCTTCCGCCGTTTTGCCGGGCATTGGAGCAATCACAAAAAGAATGATAATGATTACGGTCAATTTGCGCATATAGACTCCTTTTGCATATATCCAACCGGACCGCCCCACTCAAAATAACAAGATATAAGCCATCCCTAAAATCATCAAGCGATAAACCGTTTATGTCATCTGATGTCAGTTATTGTCACAATTTGTCATACTCAAACGATGGTTTTGATTTTTGATTTAATTATCCCACCGGTTCCGCATAGCCGGTTCCGTGCCCCAATTTTCCCCGTCATAATACCTGACCCGGTCTTTCAGGCTGTCCAAGTAAGCCTGGTTCAGCTCACCGGAGACATACCCTTTCTGCCTGGCTTCCCGGAACTGCATTTCAAAAGCATGGGAGTCCCTGACTTCCAAAATCCGAAAATCTTCATCAAACCGGTATTGCAAAGATGTGGGGGAAGTGGTCACCGACCAAATACCCGCGCCTCTGTTCATAATTCGCGAACAGGTTTCATGGGGCCCGACCGCCTCGCCGATTTTCGTTAACGGCAGCCGGATATAGTATTTTTCCGATCCCGGTTCCAAGGCGGCACAAGCGTATTCGCCCGTATTAGGTGAACAGCCGGAAATCTTTTCACTGTCGAATACCGCCAAAAAAGGACAATCAAACTGATTGTTGACTCCTCCAATAATGATGTCCTTGATTCCATCGCCGTCGATATCCTCAAAAACAAAGTCACTTATCCGGCCGGAATGCCAGTATGCGCCCAGTTGTTTGCCTTCATGATTCAGCAGCAGCAGCTGGGTCGGAAATTCAGGAGTATGGATAGAACTCAGCAGTATTTCCGCAAACCCGTCACCAGTAAGATCATCTGATAAGAATTTTGAAAAACGGTATTCATCCAAATAGACTTTAGACCCGAAGGTCAATTCCCGTCCGGGATCAATGGACCAGAGTTTATCACCTTTATAGGAAAAGCAATAAAATTTACCGTTGACCACGGGGTATGTGACAGCAAAGAGGACTTCCTTATGCCCATCTTGATTGATATCCTTAAATTGGATCACGGGTAACCGGGTCCGGCCTACCGCATATTGCCGATTTTGGAAATGACTCCGGTAATGCTCTTCCGATAAGTTTTGCTCAATCGGAAAATCATGCCGCCAAAGTTCCTGCCCTTCCTGATTGAGAATGGTCAATTGTTTCTGATTTATCTCAAAATCATACGGCTCCCGGTCAAAGGTGACATAATTATATATAAAATGACCTATTCCCACCATTATAATAAGAACCGCCAAAATCGATATTATCTTGGCCCAAAAGATCCTCTGTTTGTCTTCGTCTTCACCCTCAGACTTACGCCGCAGCCAGGCTTCCAGTTCATGTTCGTAGGCGAAAACACGGGCGTGGGAGCCCTTCCCCAGCCGGTGAACCGGCAGGCCATACGTTTTCTCCCAGCGGTGGGCTGTGCGGACATCACAATCCAAATAAGCGGCGATTTCTTTCCACGAGGACAGCAGATCGTTTTTCTTCTTCGCCATATTCAGTTTTACCTTCAGTCCGTTTCGCTGACAATCTTTTCTCCACCATTTTCTATCTCATCAAGCCCTGAATGAATTGGACCGAATTCTATTTATTTTTAACGTAATATGACTGAAATTTCAATGATTTTCTTCCACAGGTGTCATTCCCGGAACGCACACTTGTCATTCCCGGAACGGAGTGACGGGAATCTTAGAGTGCGCTTGTGTCATTCTGAGGGCTTCGCAGAAGCCCGAAGAATCCCAAAGTGCCTCGTCTGGATGGATCGAAATCGTTTTATCCATACGAAGCCGTGGGATCCTTCGCTGCGCCCAGGATGACATGGGGATTCGCTATCGCGCCCCGGGGATGACGGGTATGACATGGTTTTTATTTTTGATTTTTAATTTTTGATTTTTGATTTAGTCATCCCAATCGTTCCGCATAGCCGGTTCGGTCACCCACTTGTCACCGTCATACCAGCGGACACGGTCTTTCAATTCCTCTAAATACTCCTGCCGGGTGACATCACCGATACGGCCTTGTTCTTTCGCTTCCCGGAAAAGCATCTCGAAGGTATGTGAATCCCGGATTTCAAGCAGCCTGAAACGGCGGTTAAACCGGTAATCGAGGGCATTGGGATATGTAATAAAAGTAAATACTTGCTCTCTTAATAAACGTATATGTCCAAGAACCTCATGGACTTCATGAATCATCGCCGTTTCCGGAAAGGGCAGCCGCAGATAGATTTTTTCTGAGCCCGGGAATAAAGAAGGACAGGCATATTCCCCCGTATTCGGCGATGCCCCGGAAATATCATCCTGATCGAAAACCGCAATAAAAGGGGCGTCAAACTGATTATTGACTCCGCCGATCATAATATCCAGCCGGTTGTCCTCATTGACATCATAAAAACATATATCGTAAATCCGGCCGGAGTGCCAATATTCGTTTAAAATTTCACCTTGATGGTTAACCACCAGCATTTGCGTCGGGAATTCAAAGCTGTGGCTGGAACACATAATGATTTCCAGGAAGCCGTCCCCATCCAAATCCACCGTGCGGAAGCTGCCCGTTCTGTAACGGCCGCCGTATATTTTAGATCCAAACGTCAGTTCCCGCCCGCCTCGAATCCGCCATAATAAGTCCCCTTTATCCGAGAAACAAAAAAAACGGCCGTCCGGGACTTCTGCTATCCCGAATAAAACCTCTTTATGACCATCCTTGTTGATATCAATAAATTGTATTGCGGGCAGTTTGGCCCTATTACCTGCAATAGTCCGGTTTTGGAATCTTTCTTTGTAAAAATTTTTAATCAGATTTGTATTCAAATCAAAATCATGGTGCCATAATGTATGGCCTTCCTGATTTAAAATAATCAATTCAGTCTGTTCGATACGAAAATCATACGGACTCCGGTCAAAAAAGAATATTTGATAAATGTAATATCCGGTTCCAAATGAGACGAGGATAACGGCCGCCGCAATCAGTATCGCACGCAAAAGATTTGGGCCCTTATCTATCGGTTCAGTGGTTGTTTTGCGCCGCAGCCAGCCTTCCAATTCATGTTCATACGCGAATACCCGGGCCCGTGATCCTTTGCCTAAACGGTGGGCCGGCAAGCCATACTCTTTCTCCCACCGGTGGGCCGTGCGGACATCACAATCGAGATAGGATGCTATTTCTTTCCACGAGGACAGCAAATCATTTTTCTTATTCGCCATATTCTTTCAAGCCGGATTGAGCCCGTTTTTATTTTCATTATCCACCTGCCCATCATCATCCGCCCCAACTTCCCTCTCTCAACTATTCTCTTAATTTGTAACGCAATATGACGCTAATATCAATTGTTTTTTTCCAAATATGTCATCCCCCAGGGTGCGCCGCAGGAATCCGGTTGCGTCGCTTCGGGCGATGCAGCACAAGATCCTTACGGCCTGCCTTCGGCAGGCCTCAGGATGACAAGCTTCTGTAAACCATGATACTCATTTCCCGTATTATTCTCCCCGGCGCGCTGGCGGCTAGGTTGAAAAAAATGCAGACATAGGCTGCAGTCTGAGTACATTCGACAAGGAGTGGATTTTTGATTTTTGATTTAATGACCCCATTGGTTCCGCATGGCCGGTTCGGCCACCCACTTGTCTCCATCGTGCCACCGGACGCGTTCTTTCAGCTGTTCAACATATTTCAGGCGCCCGGTTCCGCCGAGACTTCCCGCAGCTTGAGCCTGCCTAAACAGCATTTCGAATTGATGGGAATCCCGTATTTCCAGCAATTGGAATTCGTTATCAAAACGGTATTCAAGACTGGTGGGATACGTGAATACGGACCATAATTCCGCACTGCGCTCCATGATATAACCGGAAATTTCCAGCGGATAAGCGGCCTCGGCCGCTTCCGTAAACGGCAGCCGGATATAGTGTTTTTCCGAGCCCGGTCCTAAGGCGGGACAGGCATATTCTCCCGTATTGGGAGACGCCCCCGATACCTGATGGGCATCAAATACCGCTACACCCGGTGAATCGAATTGATTATTAACCCCCGCGACGACAATATCCTTGCGTCCGTCTCCATTTAAATCCGAAAAAATCACATCACCAAGACGGCCCGAATGCCAGTACTCCCCCAGGGTTTCTCCCTCGTGGCTGAGCAGTAAAATCTGGGTTGGAAATTCATCCACCTGGTTTGACGCCAGCAGCAATTCATAATAGCCGTTGCCATCCAAGTCTTCGGTCCGGACCCAGGCAATCCGGTAGTCATTCGTATAGATTTTTGATCCAAATGTCAGTTCCTGCCCGGTCTGGACAGCCCATAATTCATCCCCTTTATGTGAAAAACAAAAAAACCGGCCGGCCGGTATTTCGCAAATACCAAACAAGACTTCTTTTTTTCCATCCCGGTTGATGTCTTCGAATTGAAGAGCGGGAAGCATTCTTTTTCCATTTACTACTTTTCTTTGCTGAAAACGCTCCCGGTAATATGCTTCGTTCAGATTGGATCCCAGCCGGAAATCTTTCCGCCATAATTCCCTGCCGTCTCGGTTTAAAACAATGAGAGTGGACCTATGGATATTAAATCCATACGGCTCGCGATCAAATGTTAAATAACGGTAAACAAAATAGCCGGTGCCGCTTAAGATAAGAACAATAGAAAAAACAAGCAATAAGGAAGCAAACGTGTATTTTTTTGTTTTCCCGGATTCCCCTGCAACCCGGTTAGCCAGCCAGGTGTCAAGCTCATCCTTATATGCAAACACCCGGGCCCGGCTTCCCTGTCCCAGCCTATGGACCGGCATGCCGTACTCGTGTTCCCAGCGGTGGGCGGTTCGAATGCCGCAATCCAAATAGGCGGCGACTTCTTTCCAAGATGATAATAGATCGCTTTTTTTCTCAGCCATACAGTTCTAATTCGATTCATTCGTTCGGCTGACAGTTATCCTCTTTCTGGCCCCCAGCCTCCTCAAACCCGGGTAAAAGTCCATATAGTTCTAACGTATTATGACATATATTTCACCGTTTTCCCCCTTGATCCAGCTTTTCGGGGTTGGACATGAAACTGCTTTGTTCATTAGAATTGTTTTCTCTCTTAGGACCCAAGGCAAGACATTTCAGTTCCGCACGCCGCATACGCGCAATCAATTGCCCCGCATCGAGCGCCCATAACGGCTGCGGCCGTACTTCAAGGTTTTTGCCGGTGAGCAGCACATTACGGATATACCAAACCCCTCCAAGAGTCAGGAAAAGCCCCATTGCCGATTCTCTTATGTTAACCTGGATTATTCACGGGCCGAGATTGCCGCAAATTTCGGTTTGCGGCGAGGAAGTCGTGGTACTTCACTACGACGAGCTGCAAGCCGGAAGATGCGGTGAGATTCGGCCCGTCTGA
>CAYRTV010000154.1:0-6649 GCA_964427225.1 uncultured Eubacteriales bacterium | reverse complement strand
AGAAAATGACACACCATGTCATATGGATTCATTTTCATTGTTCCGGGTGTGTATGCACATGTGTGATTCATAATAACAAAAGGAGTCGAGAATGGAAATACATGCAAATAAGGTCATCTGGGCCAAAACAATCATTTTGGCTGTCATTCTAGCTTTGTTTTTCCTGGGATGCGGTCCTTCCCCTCAAAATCAATCCGTCGTCCCTAAATATGTCTTTTTGTTTATAGGAGACGGCATGGGTCAGCCTCAAATCACGGCTTCCGAGATTTATGCCCATTCGCTGGACCACGAAAGTATTGGATTTGAAAATCTCAGCTTCAGTGAATTTCCCAGCTTCGGCCGGATAACCACTTACTCCACCAATTCCTATTTTACGGATTCGGCAGCATCCGGGACAGCTACAGCTTCCGGACATAAAACCAAAAACGGCAGAATCAATATCAGTGAGGACGGGTCTCTCTCATTTTCCCCAATCACTGAAGCTGCCCAGGCGGCGGGCCGAAGGGTGGGCATTCTTTCCAGTGTCTCCCTGGACCATGCCACCCCGGCAAGTTTTTTCGCTAAGGCACCCTTCCGCTGGCACTACTATGATATTTCCCTTCAAATGGCCCAAAGCGGCTTTGAATTCTTAGGCGGCGGCGGATTAAAATTCCCTACAGGGATGCGGGGCCAGCAGAAAGATGCTCGGGAATATGCCCGGGAACAAGGATATACCTTTGTTGACACCAACGAAGGATTCCGCAGCCTGGAAGCCGGAGCCGGAAACACCTGGGCTTTCAACCAGACTTTAACCCGGAAAAGTGCGCTTCCCTATGCGATCGACCGGCGAGGGGATTCTTTGACACTGGCGGATTTCACCCGCAAAGCCATCCAGCTGCTCGAAAATGAAGATGGATTTTTCATCATGGCGGAAGGCGGGAAGATCGATTGGGCCTGCCATGATAATGATGCCGCTTCAACCATCCATGAGGTTCTGGCCTTTGCGGATGCAGTTCAGGAAGCCGTTGATTTTTACGGCCGGCATCCCGGCGAGACTCTGATTGTGGTCACGGCCGACCATGAAACCGGGGGAATGGTGCTCGGCTCGGAAAAGGCCGCAGCCGGACTGCGTCTGAACATCCTGTCCCATCAAGATATGTCCCTGGATCAATTCAACTATCAGGTCATCAAGCCTTATTTGGCACTGACAGATGATGAAAACCGGAAATTGGGAGATTTGTACCCGGAAATACGGGAGCATTTCGGATTGGTCAGGCTGGACGATACAGAAAGAGATCTGCTGAGAAAACAAGCTGGAGAAGGAGACCGGGATGCGCAGGAAAAATTACTTCTGTCCCTGTCACTATCGGAATGGAAAGAATTGGAAACCGCTTTGGTCGATTCGCGGACTTCCGCTCTCGGATTTGCCATTGTTGAAATATTAAATGGGAAAGCCGGGATTTCCTGGGGATCTTACGGACATTCCGCTTCTCCGGTTCCGGTTTTCGCACTGGGAGCGGGTGCGGAAAGATTTCAAGGGACTTACGATAATACCGCCGTCGCAAAAAAATTATTTGACATTATGGGGCTGTCCCAACCCAAGCCGGTTCCAATTTCGGCAAATTCCGGAACGGCATCCGCCCATTAACCGCACCGGGATAGACAAGAACAGCGGATATGAGTATACTCTTACATTCATTTTCATTTATTCTCGGTTGGGAGTTGAACATGGATGCTGTACTGGGAACAATTCTTCTTTTCCTTTCCCTGGCATTGCTTATATCGATCACTCTCTGGAGCCGGAAAATTATCAAATTCATTCATGAAAATGATTTGAAAACGGCCCGGGAAATTTTAAAGGCCTGGCATGAAAGAAAATAGCAGCCATTCGATTATTTCGACCGAGCTGTCCCGGGATCTGAACCTCTTCCACATCACGATGATGGGGCTGGGGATGATGATCGGCGCAGGGGTCTTTCTTGGCATCGGCAACGCTGTGGGAGAGGCCGGCCCCGGAGGAGTTCTGCTCACTTTCGCCCTCAATGGTGTCATCGCCATATTCACAGCTCTATCTTATGCGGAATTAAGCTCAGCCGTGCCTTACGCCGGCGGAGCCTACAATTTCGCGCGTTTGGCTTTCGGACGCGCCACCAGTTTTACGGGCGGCTGGATGGAATGGTTTGCTTCCAGTGTCGCCGGAAGTCTCTACGCTGTCACCTTTGCCATCTACACGGTACGTTATGTGGAAGGATTAGACCTTATAGGCTGGATTCCTTTTTCTGTTTATACGGCCGAAAAAATTGTCGCCTTTCTTGTGGCCTTGCTTTTTCTATACATCAATTACCGCGGCGCCGCGGAAACCGGTAAAATCGGAGCTCTTTTCACATTAGGCCAGACTCTTTTTCTTTTATTTATCGGCGGAATTGGTATTGTTGTCGTTGTGATGGACCCCTCCCGCTTGGACAATTTCACTCCTTTTTTGCCTTTAGGATGGGATAAACTGCTGGTGACTATGGGATTTACTTATGTGGCATTTGAAGGTTACGAAGTCATCGCGCAAGCCGGGGATGAGACCATCAATCCTAAAAAGAATCTCCCTAAAGCCATGATTTATTCCGTTACTCTGGTCACCATTACCTACGTGGCTGTGGCTTTCGCGTCCATCATTGCCGTTAAAATTGGTTCTCCGGGAGTGGAAGGCGCTCCCTGGCAATGGATCGGAAGTTTTCAGGAAAGAGGTTTCGGCGAAGCTGTTTCCCGCCTTCTGCCTATGGGCAATTTTCTGCTCACTCTTGCGGTGATATTTGCTTCCGTTTCCGCACTCAACGCCACCCTTTTTTCAGCCACCCGCGCCTCATATGCCCTGGGACGGGACCGAATGCTGCCGGCATTTTTCGCCCGCATTTCCAAAAAACAAAAAACCCCTTGGGTTGCGTTGGCATTTACCGGATGCATCGTTATTTTAGTGGCTGTTCTTTTGCCGACCAAAGACGTCGCGTCCAGTGCCAGTATCATGTTTCTCTTCCTCTTCTTTTTGGTCAATCTAAGCGTCATCCGGATCCGTTTAAATATGGGGGATGAACTCAATTACGGATTCATTATGCCTTTTTTCCCCTGGCCTCCTATTATAGCGGTGGTTCTGCAGGCAGCTTTGGCCATTTGGCTGGTGCACATGAGCATGATCGCCTGGATTATCGCCCCGGTATGGATTTTGAGCGGAATGGCCATTTATGCTTTATATTCCCGTTCCCACGCGGTTGCTACTCCGGATGAAATTCACGTTCTCGAAGAAGAGCAGGCTCCGCCGTCCGACCAATATCAGATCATGGTCTCCGTCGCTAATCCCAACAATGCTCTCTCCATGGTCAAAACCACTTATGTCCTCGGTGAAGCCAAAAACGCCCGCATCAATTTGCTGCATATGGTACCGGTTCCGGAAGAAGTGCCTCTTTCTGACGCTGGAAAATTCATGATGGAAGGCAAGGAAGCGATTGTAGAAGCCATGTTGTCTCTCATTCTGAAATTCCCCATCACCACCACCATCCGGTACTGCCGAAATATAGCCCGCGGAATTTTAAGCGCTCTTAAAGAAAAGAAGGTCAACCTTTTGATTATGGGCTGGCACGGAAGACCCCGCAGTTCCGTTTTCCGGCTGGGCCGAACCATCGATTATATAATGGAGCGGGCTCACTCCAATGTTTTAATTCTCAAAGGGTGCGGCTATAAATCGTATAAACGGATTTTAGTGCCGGTCGCCGGCGGCCCCAATAGCGTCTTCGCTCTGGAAGTCGCAAGTATTCTGGCAGAAAAAGACAACGGTTCAGTCACCGCCCTCATGGTCAATGCAGACAACAAGAACAGCGACATTCATAATCTTCCTGAACTGCACAAAAATTCCCGGCAGATCAATTTCAACCGGATCACATCCAAGCATATAAATGCACCGGATGTCAGCCAGGCGATACTTAACGAAGCCGACACCTATGATTTGGTTGTGATCGGAGCGACCCGCGACCCGCTGCTGCGCCAGGTCACTAAAGAGTCCATATCTCACACTATAGCCAAAAAGTGCCGCAGGCCTTTGATCATGGCTAAAGCTCCCACAAGAATTCGTTCCTGGATCAGCCGCTGGATTTAAACCAGCCGGGATAAATGTTATGGCGGTATACGGAAAAGATTTCGCATTCGTTTACAACCGGAAATGGAATGATTTCACCGAAAAAATCTGGCCTTTCCTCATTAGGCTGATCCATCTGTATTCTCCTAAAGGATTGACTTGGCTCGATTTGTGTTGCGGAACCGGCGCTCTGCTCCAACGCGCTGCAACCGCCGGCTATTCCTTGATCGGTCTTGATTCCTCTATTCATCAGCTTCGTTTCGCCCGGAAAAACTCACCCCTGGCCCAGCTTATATGCGAGGATGTCCGCCTGCTCGCTTTGCGCAGCCGCTTTGACATTCTTACCTGCATGTATGACAGTTTCAATTACCTGCTGGAACCGAAGGAGCTGGAGCAGGCCATGTGCCGGATTAAAGATGTCATGCATGCGCAAAGTTTGTTTATATTCGACATGAATACATATGAGGGGCTGCAAGACCATTGGAACCGGACATTTACGGTTAAGTTCCCGCATGGTATCGTCTTGGTTGATTCTTCATTTAATGAAAAGGAAGCAGTGGGCACCTGCCGTCTCACCGGAATTATGCAGCAAGGGTCCCGGCTTCGACGGTTTAGGGAAGAGCATAGAGAAAGAGGCTATTCGGGAGACGAAATTCACATAATTCTGGAAAAAACCGGTTTCACCTACACCGCTTACGACGGCGACCGGCTTACACAACCGGGTATGCGGCCTTCACGGCTTCTCTATATATGCCGACCGATTTGAATTAAATATGCTTCAGATTCCGGGGTCCGGATTCCGGGTTCTGGGTTCCAGGTTCTAATTTGTGAGATTCGAGACAATTATGGGGCGCTGTCCCTTTGCTTTTTACTAAATTTTGACACCTACATAGGTCTGTGATATTTATATCTGGCTATGGCCTCAATCATATCCGACCGAATGCCTTATTCTCAAATCCGGGTGATGTTCGATGCCGCCCAGGAGCTGGAAAAATCCGGCCGCAACATTATTCATCTGGAAATCGGCCGCCCGGATTATGATCCCCCCGATCATATCGTGGCATCCGCCATAGAAGCTCTGAAGTCGGGTCACCACCATTACGCCCCCAATGCCGGCATTATCGAACTAAGGCATGCTATCGCCGAAAAATATCAACGGGAATATCAATTAACCTACCATCCGGAATCGGAAATATTGGTCACAAATGGTGTAACCGAGGGTATTTTTTTAGCTGTCAACGCTCTACTTAATCCCGGAGACCAGGTTCTAATACCCGATCCCCGTTGGGTCAGCTATGAACCCGCCGCTTTAGCCAGCCTGGCCGAGCCGGTCAGCTACCGCTTATTTGAGCAGGATGATTTCCAACCGGATCCGGATGAAATCAAAGACCTCATCACACCCCGTACCCGGATGCTTATTCTTTCCAGTCCCTCCAATCCCACCGGTGGAATGATCAGCAAAGAGCGGCTGGAAAAAATCTGCGACGTGGCTCTGCAGCATCAAATCATCATTTTGAGCGACGAAGTGTATGAAAAAATCATCTATCCGCCGGCCCGGCATTTCTCACCTGCCTCCCTTCCCGCGATGAAAGATTCGAGCATTATTCTCAACGGATTTTCCAAGTTCTATTCCATGACCGGATGGCGGCTGGGATATGCTCTTGGGCCTAAAGAGCTTATAAATGCCATGCTCCGCTATCATCAATACATGATTACATCCACCAATACGTTCGCCCAATGGGGAGCGGTCAAAGCTTTAACCGGGGAACAGGGCCCTTCCTTGGCAATGCGGGGTGAATTTGAAAAAAGAAGGGACTTCATCTATGCGGCCGCTTGTTCATGGCCGGGTTTTTCCTGCCATAAGCCGGCCGGGGCTTTTTTCCTTTTCCCTTCTATAGCAGACACAGGCTTGAGCGGTTTTCAGATGGCCCGCCTGCTGCTGGAAAAATCCGGTGTCGCCACTGTCGCCGGAGAATGTTTCGGCCGGACGGGAACCGGTCACATCCGGATTTCGTATGCCAATTCGATGGAAAATTTAAAAAAAGCAGCTGCACAAATCAAACAAGCGGTTCAAAAGCTTTAAAAAAGGGAGGAAACAACATTGAGCAGGAACCACCGCATTATCATTCACACTTATGTCATTGTCTTTTTTCTTTTATTAGGAAAGGCCTTGCCTCTTTCCGGGCAGACGATTACTGCCCCAAAAAAGCAGTTCGGACATGATATCGGTGATGATTATTGGCTGGCGACATATTCTCAGCTGATAGAATATTGGGAAATCTTAGCCCGGGAATCAGACCGCATGATTTTAGAAGAAATCGGAACCACTGAGGAAGGCCGTCCTATGCTGATGGCGATTGTCACCTCTCCGGAAAACCATGCCCGGCTGGCCGAATACAAGAATATCGCGCGCCGGCTGGCGCTGGCGGAAAATGCAGACGAAGAGGAAGCGCGCAAGCTGGCCCAAACCGGCAAAGCGGTGATTTGGATAGACGGCGCCCTGCACGCAACCGAAGTCGTAGGAGCCCAGCATGTACTTGAACTGGCGTACCA
>CAYRTV010000153.1:0-6714 GCA_964427225.1 uncultured Eubacteriales bacterium | reverse complement strand
AGTCTGGGGCCAGGTTCTTGTGAAGAAGAAAAAAAGCCGCACTGCCAACGAATATGGCCAAACTTCGCGGCCAGCGGCCCAACCGCATGGCTTTCAAGTATGCTTTCATGTTATTTTCCTGGCATAAACTTCAAGCGAGTCACCGAGGGCACATTTTATAGGAATCGACTTCCAAAAAGAAGCCATTTTCCGATTTTTCAGCAAAAAAGAAAGGCCGGGTAGGCGGGAGATAAGGTAGTGGGCGCTGAAAGTCCAGGCATATCTGCGGATGGCAATGATAGTGAATCCTTTTCTCTTGAGCAGAACCGCCAGGCTCAGAGGATTGAAATAGTGCAGATGAGCCGGCCGGAAATGCCACCACCTCTTTCCCGCAATCCGGGAAACCAGGCTGGATAGATCCGGGGTCACCAGGCAGAGGATCCCGTCCGGAGTCAGAATTTTTGCGGCCTTGGAAACGGCCCTGTCCGGTTCGGGAATGTGCTCGATAAAGTCAATCATCGTGACGGCGGTATAATGATATTCCGGAAGCGGAAATGTTTCAAAATCCCCTTGCCGTATACACAGGCCGTAGCTTTCCGCCGCGGTTTTCACCGCCCAGGAACTGGGCTCAATGCCATCAGGTTTCCAGCCTTGTTTTTGCGCAGCATGGAGCAGGATACCGGTTGCCGCGCCCACGTCAAATAGAAGACCCTCCTCCGGATGGAATTTCTCCAGGATATTCAGGATGGGCTGAAAATTTTTTTCCCGCCCTTGGGATTCTTGCTGATAGAGAGGGTCTTCAATCCGGCTGTACAGTCGGCTGATATAACCGGGTGCCGGCATCGGCTCGGCAAACACATGCCCGCAGTTGCGGCAGCGGGACAAATCCCAGGTACGTCCGTATTCTTTATCCGTTATTTTGATATCAGCTGGTCTTATCTTCCCGGGATTGAGCCGGCCTTTACGCCATGTTTCCAGGGATGCCGAGGTGCATGCCGGGCAGGAGTGGATTTTTATAAAATCAGGCACCATGGATTCATTGCTGCCGAAAGTGGCGGAACCAGAAGTCGACATAATGCCGGTTGGAAAAATCACGTTTCCCCCCCCGGTATCCATGCCGTTGAGCCGGGTAAATCATAAATTCAAACTTTTTCCCCAAGTCCATTAAAGCGCTGATGAGCTGCACTGTATTCTGCATATGAACATTGTCATCGACTGCGCCGTGGCTCATATATAAAACACCCTTAAGGTTATCTGCGTGGGTCATCACAGCTCCCGCTTTATATCCTTCCGGATTATCCTGAGGCCTGTCCATGTAGCGTTCGGTGTAGACCGTATCGTAGAGCCTCCAGTCGGTGACTGATGCGCGGGCATACCCATGGGTAAAATAATCCGCAGCATAGGTCAAGGCCATACAGGTCGTGTAGCCGCCGTAGCTGCCGCCGGTAATACCGATCTTATCCGGGTTGACAAAGGATTTGGAACGAAGCCAGCGGGCGGCTTCACTCAAATCATGCATTTCCCATTTTCCCAGATTGCGGTGCATCATGGCCATTCCCTTTTTTCCGAAATGCCCTGAACCGCGGTGATCCAGGGCGAAAATAATGACTCCTTCCTGAGCAAAATACAGCTGGGACAGAGAAGGATAGGTATTGGACACTGCGCTGGAACCGGGGCCTCCGTAAATTGTGAAGAGGACCGGATATTGCTGGTTTTCATCAAAATCAGGGGGGAGAATCCAATAACATGGCAGAACCCATCCGTCCCGCGTCGGCAGGTCCAGCAATTCTTTTTTGGCCAGATGGTAGCGGTCTGTTTGCTGGGAGCGGCTGTCAGCAATGGTTCGAATCAGGCTTCCGTCTTCTTGGAACAGGACCTGGCGATTGGGAGTGTGAACATTTGAATACGTGTCAATGAAATAGGAGCCGTTCTGAGAAATGCTGCAGCGGTGATACCCCGGCTCCGGAGTAAGGCGCCGGAGTCCGCTGCCGTCCAGGCTGATAACGAACAAATGATTCTCGGTTGATTTTTCCTTGCGGGCTTGGAAAAAAATCCGGTTGCCGGCTTCATCCACCCGCTCGATTCCGGTCACCGTCCAAGGCCCTTGAGTCAGCCTCTGCAGCAGGGTGCCTTTTAAATCATAAAGATAAAGGTGGTCCCAGCCGTCGCGGCTGCTTCGGAGCAGAAAGCCGCGGCCGTCTTCAAAAAAATATAAATCGTTGAAAAAGTCCACCCAAGACGTTTGTTTTTCCTGATAAATTTCCCGTTTTTCACCCGATCCGGGATCGACGGCGAAGATTTTGATGTGATCCTGATTCCGGTTCATCCACTGCACGGTCAAGGTGGAACTGTCCCGGCACCAAGACGGCCAGGCCACGTAATGATCGGCGTTTTCTTCGATATCGGCCCAGACCGGATCCCCTCCGGTAGCGGATATAATGCCGAGTTTGACGTATGGATTCGAGTCTCCCGGTTTAGGATAGCGCTCCTTTTCCAGCTCTCCATGGACACCTCTGGTATGATGAAAGATGGGAAAGACCGGGACCGGAGAATCATCGAATCTTAGAAAGGCCAGCCGGCTGCTGTCCGGAGACCACCAAAAGGCCCGGTAACGGCTGCCCCGTCCCAATATTTCTTCATAATATACCCAGGATGCCCAGCCATTGTAGATAGTGTCTGATCCATCCGCTGTTAATTGATACTCGGTCCCGGAGGAAATATCGATGGTGTAAAGGTTATGATCTCGGGTGTAGGCTGCGAAGCGGCCGTCGGGAGAGAGGGTTGGATTCATTTCATCGCCGATGGATGCGGTTAAACGCCGCAATTGGTTCTGCGGCCGGGAATAATAATAGATATCACCTTTGAAACTGTATAACAGGCCGGAATAGTCGCTGGTTTCATCAATATGCCGTGCGGCATCGAGCCCCTCCGGCAGATCCTTTTGTATCCTGCCGTAATCGAGAAAGATGATTTTTTCTCCCGTCCGGGCGCTGACTTTCATCCAGCGGGGAGGATTGTTTTTTTCCTGATTCCATTGCAGATAGTGTTCATTGTCCAGCCAGGAACCGATTCTTTCCAAAGGAGCGAAAACCCGGGGTTCTGCGTTTTCATATACTTGCGCATAGGTTAATTGCTGTTGCGTGCCGTCTTCCTGAAAGGATGTTCCTTGCGGCAATGGGAGCAGGGATAATATAACGAAGCTGAATAATATTTTCTTAAACATAAAACCATCCTCCTCAAATGCGTATAAAAAATTTTACACTCTAACCCGGGTTATGTCAAATTCAATTTTTCGTAGGCGCATCTATCTTTTTTTGTCCAGTCTTTCATCCAGCTTGTTTGCCTGCCAACGGGCCAGCGCTTAGTATCTCCCATGACCATATCGATGTCCTGAAAGGGGCCTTCCAGCTGTTCGGCGCAGATTTGGGCTAAAGCCGCGATTATACCCTGCCCCATTTCAATTTTTCCGGTGAAACAGTCCACACGTCATGCGCTTTTCGCCATCCTTGGCTGAAACCTGCTTGCCGTTTAGAGTGAATTCAATTGTTTTTGGCATGATCCCTCCTTTTATTTTATTATGACTGACAAGAAATAAGTTGTAAAATAGAATTTTGATGGAATTGATATGCAGGAGAAATCAGATATGGAATTTAAAAACCAAGTTGTTGTGATAACCGGAGCTTCGCGCGGTATCGGCAGAGCCTGCGCGGTTGAATTTGCAGAAAAAGGAGCACGGTGTGTGATTCATTATAACCGCAATCTCAGCTCTGCGCAGGACACCCTGCAGTCTCTTTCCGGAGGACCCCATTTTCTGGTCCAAGCGGATATATCGCAAGCCGGAGAGGTCAAAAATATGATCGATGCCGTAATCGATAAATGGGGGCGTTTGGATGTGCTGGTCAATAACGCCGGCATTTTCGAAGAACACCCGCCGCTGGGAACAGGGTATGAAGACTGGCTGGATTGCTGGGAAAGGACAATGGCAACCAATTTAACCGGTTCCGCCAATGCAGCCTTTTTGGCAGCCCGGTATATGCGAAAGAAAGGAGGCGGCCGCATTGTTAATGTTACTTCCCGAGGTGCCTTCCGGGGAGAACCGGACGCCCCGGCTTATGGAGCCAGTAAAGCCGGGCAGAATGCTTTAAGCCAGTCTCTGGCCAAGGCCTTGGCACCCCATAACATATTTGTCTTTGCCGTGGCGCCGGGATGGGTGGATACGGATATGGCTCAGGAATCCCTGGATAGCCCAGAGGGAGACAACATAAAAAAGCAAAGCCCGATGGGACGGATAGCCCGGCCTGAAGAGGTTGCCAAGGCCGTAGTTTTCCTGGCCTCGCGGGGAACGGATTATATGACCGGCTGTATTTTGGATGTCAATGGGGCCTCTTATCTGAGGAGTTAAAGTGAGAGCTTGGCGTGCTCCCGCTGCACAAAAAAAGGAGTTCCCCAGATGCGGAGAGAAGTCCGTCCGCCGTCATCGCGGCCGCAGGTCAGGATTCTTGGGCCCATCACTAAACAGTCGTGTGTTTCCCGGGAATGCCCATTCAGAAAGTGACATTGAGATTTTTGCGGTCCGGGTTCGATCACGGCCAGGGATCCGGATGTTTCCTCCGGATGATGCCCTAAAGCCATGATAATCCGGGACTGATGGTCGACGCAGGTTTGCTGCAGCGGGCGCTTGGTTTTCAGGGTAGTGTGAAGTTCAGTGTTCCTGGTGAAATCCAATATTTTCAGCTCCGGGGGCGGCTGAGAACCGGCGGAATAAATAAGGAGCCGGTCCCATGGAATCATTTTCAGCCGGAAGGCAGAGCCGGATGTCTGGGGCAGAATCTGCTGCTCCGGCAGTTCCGGATGCCTCCGTATCAGCAGGCCGTCTTCTCCCCAGGAATAGATGCGGCCGTAGTGGTCGCATGTCACGGCATAAACCGCGCCGTTATGCCCCGGGTGAGTGTGCAAATTTTTTTTATTGAAATCCCAGATAGATATCGATCCGTCCTTATGGCCGGTTACAATCATATCCCGCAGATACACAGATGCCGAATAAACCGGAGAATGGACGGAATTGAACTTTTCATATTCCCCCCGTTCGAATGATATCCGGTGTATATTCCCATTTTCGGCAATAAGAAAAAGGTCTCTTCCAACCAAGACCGGCGGATGGTATGTGATCGGTCCGGGATGAGAATAAAAAATCCGGTTATCGATAAAACTCAAAACAAAAACCTTCCCCGTACTCCCGGTTCCGGCGATTTGTTCCAAAGCATAAAAACGCAGCGACCGCGGTTTAAGGTCATCCATATCCACTGACAATAAGAGATGGGGATCCCTGTCTAAGCTGGGGTTGAGGCAAGGAGTGAACTTTCTCTCCGCCGCAGAAAAAGTTTGGGTTTCACTATCGGGAAAAGCCTTTGCCCTGGTATCCGCATTTTTCTGTTTGGGAGACAGGGATTTAACCGATACCGGCAAAGAGGAGCTTTGTCCTGTGAAATCGCCCAGACGGATTAAATCTCCCCATTCCTCAATGCGGCTTTTGCCGAACAGTTCATGGATTTCTTCCCGGTTCAGGCGTGAACCCAACGAATTATCCAAATCATAGAGTTTCAAAAATCCTTCCCGGTAAAAGTGGGTATCTTCTAGTGCCGGTTCCTCGCGGAATGCGAGGTGGTTTTTGACGCTCTCCAACGCGATTTCCCGCTCTTCCAAATTCCGGCGGCGAGTGGAATGGGTCGCCCTGAAATTTACTTCGCAGTCGAGTTTGCCATGAAAATAAAAGAGATCGATCACCCGTTGGAAATAATGCCGGTCGCGGCATCCATCCAGTATAATCAGTTTTTTTTCGGCTTGGCTGGAGAAAAACTGCTGAAAAAATGCATCCGGATCATCTTCCTCTTCGGAAAGCGGATATCCTTGATAGTAAGATGGTTCAATATATTTTCGCAGCCATTTCAATCCCAGCATACGGTTGAATATTTTCTGATCCTGGGTTCGGTCCCGCATTAAATAAAGGATTTCACGGGTAGAAATGTTCCCAAATCCCTCTTGTAATGCATGGCAAAAATATGTTTTTCCGGTGCCTGAGTCGCCGTTGACCGCAATAACCGCCTGCCCCTGTGTCCGAATCAGGTAATGCAGAGTTTCGGATAGTTCGTATAATCCTCGCTGAGCCGGTTTCAACCCCAGGATATTGACAGCCCCAACATTGTAGAGATAAAGACTGTGGATGAATTCCGGCATGCCGATTTTTTTTAAAGCAGCCACTGCTTCTTCAAAAATTTGCTTGTTTTTGGATTGCAGCAATTTGAGCATTGTGATCAGAATATCAGCTCCCACACCGCCGAACCGGTTTTTTTGCGCTTGTCCCAGCTCACCCAAAGTCCATGCAAGTGTGGTTGGCAGAATGATCGAGGAGTGGCCTGAATAGGAGCATAATTCCGGCAGAGCTTTTAAGGAGGCCTCCCCGATTCTCCCCAGGGCTTGGATGGCTTCTTCTTTTTGCTCCTGCAGCAATACGGAATATCCTCCTTTTTCCTTATCCGGAGATTCCATATACTGGTCGGAATGCTGCAGGCTGGCTGTCAGGTGGGGAACTGCGGCGTCTACACCCAGCATCCCCAGAGTGTAGATAAGATTTTCCCGTATTTTGGTATATCTGGGCGGCCATTTTTCCAGTGCCTGCAGACATGCTTTTGTGCATCGGCTGTCCTGGAGAATGCTCAAAATCAGAGCGGCGTTATA
>CAYRTV010000152.1:0-6754 GCA_964427225.1 uncultured Eubacteriales bacterium | reverse complement strand
GAGCATTATCGCCGTCAATCAAGAGAGCAATTTTTTTTTCGGTGGTTTCTTTACTTATATCAACCATATTGATTATGTCCTTTTTTCTAAATTCGTTTTATCAACAGCTTACGCTACGAATCATTTTACCTCTATTCCAGTATTTTTACAAAAGCATTTATGGCCATTTTGCAAGAACGATACGGCAGCTGCCCCACTTTATCCAGCGGCTCTCCGAGACCGTGACTGCATGATCCGATACAAAGCGGTCTAAGCCTCCGGCTGCCATAAATTGACGAAAAAATCGGAAGTGTTCACCGCCCGCTATCCGCTCAATGAGCCAGATCATGACGCCGCCCAAACGGGAAGGGGCATTCCAGGCTTTTTCGTAATCCAAAATCAGCAGCCTTCCGGCCGGCCGTGTGACTCTTTCGGCTTCCTTGAGCATTGCAGTGCGAAAACCGGGGGATTTTTCATGCAGGGAAAATGATAAAACAACGCACTGAAATGTCGATGCCTGGAAGGGAATGAATTCCGCATCGGCGCAAACAAAGCAAGCTGCGCGGCTGCGGGAACGGGCATACGCGAGCAGTGAAAAATCTTTATCCAGCCCCACAGACAGACCCTGTGAACCACCGCTTCTTCTCAGCTGATCTCCGGTTCCGCAGCAAAGGTCCAGTACCGGAAACCATTGCCTTGAGCGAATCCGGTCCGCAATCCATTGGCGAATGCTCCGGAGTAAAGCACCCAGAAAAAAATCATATAAACGTCCATACCAGCACATAATCGTCATTCGAGATTACCTTATACCCGGACTGAAATCAAATCTTGATTCCGGAATAAAATTTGGTTACATTAACAAACCGGCATGACATTGGTACCATTTCAGAGAGTGTATTAACAAGAAAAAGGATAAACCGCCATGGATCTGAGCTTTTTTGATATCACTTTATTTGTTCTCTTTTTTGTCGTTGTTATCGGAACCAGCATGTATAAAAGCCGGCGGGAAGAAACCGAAGAGGATTATTTCCTGGCCAGCCGCGGATTGATCTGGCCCCTTATCGGCTTGTCTTTGATCGCCGCCAATATCTCCACAGAACATTTTGTCGGCATGTCCGGCCAAAGTGCCGGCAATGTCGGTATGGCTATTGCCAGTTATGAGTGGCTGGCTGCTGTTACACTGGTCGTGGTGGCGTTTTTCTTTTTGCCGCGTTTTCTAAAAAGCGGTATTTATACCATACCCGAATTTCTGGAATACCGGTATAATCCGACCGCCCGGGGGCTGATGGCCTTTTATACTATGGTGATATATGTCGGCGTGACCATTGCATCGGTTCTCTATTCCGGAGGATTAACCTTAAATACCATATTTGACATGGACCTGACCGCATCAGTGTGGCTGATCGGAGCCATTGCCGCATTGTACACTATTTGGGGCGGTTTAAAAGCGGTCGCCTGGGCGGATTTGTTTCAAGGGTCCGCCCTGATATTGGGCGGGATTGTCGTCTTAATATTCGGCTTTGCGGCTGTCGGGGGAATTCCGGAATTTTTCCAGTCAAACTCTGAAAAACTGCATATGATTCTCCCTCATGACCATCCGGTCCTTCCTTGGACGGCATTGGTTATCGGCCTATGGATTCCTAACTTTTATTATTGGGGACTTAATCAATTTATCGCCCAGCGGACTCTGGCAGCTAAAACATTGAAACAGGGTCAGCTCGGTATTATTTTTGCCGCGTTTTTGAAATTGATCATTCCATTTTTAATCGTTATTCCGGGTATTATGGCATATCAATTATATACAAATCAGCTTACGGGACCCGGAGCCACCACGGACGCAGCTTACCCGCTCCTCATCCGGAATCTTATTCCGGGAGGTTTACGCGGATTTATGTTCGCGGCTATTACCGCCGCTGTCATCAGCTCGCTGGCGTCCATGCTCAATTCAGCGTCGACGATCTTTGCGGTTGATCTGTTTAAAAGGCACTTGAAGAAAGACGCCTCCCATAAAACCATGGTGGCCATGGGGCGCCTCACCACTCTGCTGTTCGTTTTGATAGGATGTTTTATTGCTCCTGTGCTGGGAGATCCTCGTTTTGGCGGAATATTCACATATATTCAAGAATTTCAAGGATATATATCACCTGGAATATTGGCGGCCTTTGTATTTGGGCTGCTGGTGAAAAAGGCACCCGATGCCGCCGGTGTCGCAGCGCTGCTTTTGACTGTTCCCATATATGGCTTTTTGCAATGGCAGTTTTCCGGTATAGCATTTTTAAACCGGATGGCCCTGACCTTCGCAATTGTGATCACTATCATGGCCATGATAACAGCTTTGTATCCGCGCAAGACCGAAAAGACCCTCCCTATCCGGGAGTCCTTTGATATGACTCCCTCCCCGGCTGTCAAACGGCTGGGCATTCTGGTTATTATCATCACTATTGTTCTTTATATCATCTTTTGGTAAAAAGTATCACTATGAAAACAGACAGAAATACGATATGCGCCGGCTCCTCATGGGTCTGGGGGCCTCCTCTCGTTTTCCTCGCTTTGGCCGGAATCATAACTCTTCTTGGGATTAACCATGATTTATTCGTAAGCATAAACAGTGTTTCCCGCTTTACAGGGGATACAATCTGGGCTGTCTTGACTTTTTTTGGCGACGGCCTGGTTTCTTTTGTCATTTTATTCCCGCTGATATATCGCCGGCCCCGTCTTATTTGGGCGGTTGCGATTGCGGCGGTATTATTTGCAATTTTCGGCCAGGCCATTAAGAATATCACCCAGATGCCGCGTCCGCCCCAGGTCTTATCCACGCAGGATTTTCATTTGATCGGACCGGACCTGAGGTATAACTCTTTCCCCTCCGGCCATTCCTCCATGATCTTTAATTTGGCCGGTGTATTTGCTTTAACGACACCGCGGACATGGCTCCGCTGGCTGCTGCTGCCGGCGGCGGGTTTGGTAGCGGTATCACGCGTGGTTGTAGGTGTGCACTGGCCGGTGGATGTGCTGGCCGGAGCCGCCTTCGGATGGATAGCTGTTTGGGCGGGACTGCGCCTGGCCGAACATTCCCGCTGGGGCTGGACCGGGTGGGGACGGAAGATTTTGGGTGCGGTCTTGTTATCGGCATGTGTGGTGCTTTTTTTCGAAGATTTTACCGGCTGCGCCCCTATTATTGGATTTCAAAGAGCTGTTGCCGTCCTCTTTTTTCTTTGGGGAGGATATAACTATCTGAGGGTGTGGACGCGTAATGAAACGGGTTAAATCTCCCGCAGCCGGTTATACAGGGTTTCCTGATCCAGTACCGGCATGTAGATCTGATATTCCATCCCCGAATCGATTATAAACAAAGTTAATAATTCTTTGACCATACGGATCAGTGTATCTTTTTTCCATGGAAAAAAGATACACTGATCCGTATGGTCAAAGAATTATTAACTTTGTTTATAATCGATTCGGGGATGGAATATCAGATCTACATGCCGGTACTGGATCAGGAAACCCTGTATAACCGGCTGCGGGAGATTTAACCCGTTTCATTACGCGTCCACACCCTCAGATAGTTATATCCTCCCCAAAGAAAAAAGAGGACGGCAACAGCTCTTTGAAATCCAATAATAGGGGCGCAGCCGGTAAAATCTTCGAAAAAAAGCACCACACATGCCGATAACAAGACCGCACCCAAAATCTTCCGTCCCCACCCGGTCCAGCCCCAGCGGGAATGTTCGGCCAGGCGCAGTCCCGCCCAAACAGCTATCCATCCGAAGGCGGCTCCGGCCAGCACATCCACCGGCCAGTGCACACCTACAACCACGCGTGATACCGCTACCAAACCCGCCGCCGGCAGCAGCAGCCAGCGGAGCCATGTCCGCGGTGTCGTTAAAGCAAATACACCGGCCAAATTAAAGATCATGGAGGAATGGCCGGAGGGGAAAGAGTTATACCTCAGGTCCGGTCCGATCAAATGAAAATCCTGCGTGGATAAGACCTGGGGCGGACGCGGCATCTGGGTGATATTCTTAATGGCCTGGCCGAAAATTGCAAATAATACCGCCGCAATCGCAACCGCCCAAATAAGACGGGGCCGGCGATATATCAGCGGGAATAAAATGACAAAAGAAACCAGGCCGTCGCCAAAAAAAGTCAAGACAGCCCAGATTGTATCCCCTGTAAAGCGGGAAACACTGTTTATGCTTACGAATAAATCATGGTTAATCCCAAGAAGAGTTATGATTCCGGCCAAAGCGAGGAAAACGAGAGGAGGCCCCCAGACCCATGAGGAGCCGGCGCATATCGTATTTCTGTCTGTTTTCATAGTGATACTTTTTACCAAAAGATGATATAAAGAACAATAGTGATGATAATAACCAGAATGCCCAGCCGTTTGACAGCCGGGGAGGGAGTCATATCAAAGGACTCCCGGATAGGGAGGGTCTTTTCGGTCTTGCGCGGATACAAAGCTGTTATCATGGCCATGATAGTGATCACAATTGCGAAGGTCAGGGCCATCCGGTTTAAAAATGCTATACCGGAAAACTGCCATTGCAAAAAGCCATATATGGGAACAGTCAAAAGCAGCGCTGCGACACCGGCGGCATCGGGTGCCTTTTTCACCAGCAGCCCAAATACAAAGGCCGCCAATATTCCAGGTGATATATATCCTTGAAATTCTTGAATATATGTGAATATTCCGCCAAAACGAGGATCTCCCAGCACAGGAGCAATAAAACATCCTATCAAAACGAACAGCAGAGTGGTGAGGCGCCCCATGGCCACCATGGTTTTATGGGAGGCGTCTTTCTTCAAGTGCCTTTTAAACAGATCAACCGCAAAGATCGTCGACGCTGAATTGAGCATGGACGCCAGCGAGCTGATGACAGCGGCGGTAATAGCCGCGAACATAAATCCGCGTAAACCTCCCGGAATAAGATTCCGGATGAGGAGCGGGTAAGCTGCGTCCGTGGTGGCTCCGGGTCCCGTAAGCTGATTTGTATATAATTGATATGCCATAATACCCGGAATAACGATTAAAAATGGAATGATCAATTTCAAAAACGCGGCAAAAATAATACCGAGCTGACCCTGTTTCAATGTTTTAGCTGCCAGAGTCCGCTGGGCGATAAATTGATTAAGTCCCCAATAATAAAAGTTAGGAATCCATAGGCCGATAACCAATGCCGTCCAAGGAAGGACCGGATGGTCATGAGGGAGAATCATATGCAGTTTTTCAGAGTTTGACTGGAAAAATTCCGGAATTCCCCCGACAGCCGCAAAGCCGAATATTAAGACGACAATCCCGCCCAATATCAGGGCGGACCCTTGAAACAAATCCGCCCAGGCGACCGCTTTTAAACCGCCCCAAATAGTGTACAATGCGGCAATGGCTCCGATCAGCCACACTGATGCGGTCAGGTCCATGTCAAATATGGTATTTAAGGTTAATCCTCCGGAATAGAGAACCGATGCAATGGTCACGCCGACATATATCACCATAGTATAAAAGGCCATCAGCCCCCGGGCGGTCGGATTATACCGGTATTCCAGAAATTCGGGTATGGTATAAATACCGCTTTTTAGAAAACGCGGCAAAAAGAAAAACGCCACCACGACCAGTGTAACAGCAGCCAGCCACTCATAACTGGCAATAGCCATACCGACATTGCCGGCACTTTGGCCGGACATGCCGACAAAATGTTCTGTGGAGATATTGGCGGCGATCAAAGACAAGCCGATAAGGGGCCAGATCAATCCGCGGCTGGCCAGGAAATAATCCTCTTCGGTTTCTTCCCGCCGGCTTTTATACATGCTGGTTCCGATAACAACGACAAAAAAGAGAACAAATAAAGTGATATCAAAAAAGCTCAGATCCATGGCGGTTTATCCTTTTTCTTGTTAATACACTCTCTGAAATGGTACCAATGTCATGCCGGTTTGTTAATGTAACCAAATTTTATTCCGGAATCAAGATTTGATTTCAGTCCGGGTATAAGGTAATCTCGAATGACGATTATGTGCTGGTATGGACGTTTATATGATTTTTTTCTGGGTGCTTTACTCCGGAGCATTCGCCAATGGATTGCGGACCGGATTCGCTCAAGGCAATGGTTTCCGGTACTGGACCTTTGCTGCGGAACCGGAGATCAGCTGAGAAGAAGCGGTGGTTCACAGGGTCTGTCTGTGGGGCTGGATAAAGATTTTTCACTGCTCGCGTATGCCCGTTCCCGCAGCCGCGCAGCTTGCTTTGTTTGCGCCGATGCGGAATTCATTCCCTTCCAGGCATCGACATTTCAGTGCGTTGTTTTATCATTTTCCCTGCATGAAAAATCCCCCGGTTTTCGCACTGCAATGCTCAAGGAAGCCGAAAGAGTCACACGGCCGGCCGGAAGGCTGCTGATTTTGGATTACGAAAAAGCCTGGAATGCCCCTTCCCGTTTGGGCGGCGTCATGATCTGGCTCATTGAGCGGATAGCGGGCGGTGAACACTTCCGATTTTTTCGTCAATTTATGGCAGCCGGAGGCTTAGACCGCTTTGTATCGGATCATGCAGTCACGGTCTCGGAGAGCCGCTGGATAAAGTGGGGCAGCTGCCGTATCGTTCTTGCAAAATGGCCATAAATGCTTTTGTAAAAATACTGGAATAGAGGTAAAATGATTCGTAGCGTAAGCTGTTGATAAAACGAATTTAGAAAAAAGGACATAATCAATATGGTTGATATAAGTAAAGAAACCACCGAAAAAAAAATTGCTCTCTTGATTGACGGCGATAATGCTC
>CAYRTV010000151.1:0-6773 GCA_964427225.1 uncultured Eubacteriales bacterium | reverse complement strand
ATAAAGGCCCAAAGAAAGTCAAAGCGGCAGAAACGGGAAAGGCCATCAGCTTCTCCAGGCTGTTTGTACGCAGTACAAAATAAACCACCATGAGCAGCAGAATGACCGTCAGGGCCGCTGCAAGAGAAAGAAAGCTTCCTGCAAAGGACAGGCTGATAAGAGCAGCTATAAATACACCCAATAATTTTTCGGGGAAAATATACTTTTTTCGGGGAAGTTGAAAAAACTCGATCAAAGCCACCAAAATGATAAACTGCACCACTCCAAAAAATACGGCATCAGAAGAATGCTGGACACAAATATAAAGGATTGGCAACAATACGGCTGCGGTTAATGTTCTTTTAATAAAGTTCATTTTTAATATTAAGGCTGCTGAATTTTTCGGTACTTCAGATCAAATCTCCGGATTTTCAATGGGCATGGACATCACCGAACCGTCTTTCCCGTTTTTGAAAATCAATCAGCGCTTCCAGCATATGCATGCGCCTAAAATCCGGCCATAGCACCGGAGTGATCCAAATTTCCGAGTAAGCGATTTGCCATAATAGAAAGTTGGAAATCCTCAGTTCCCCGCTGGTTCGAATGAGAAGATCAGGATCCGGAATATTCGCCGTATACAAATAACGCGAAAATCCGTCTTCATCCAAATTTTCCAAGTCATCCGGATGCGAACAGAGGCTTTTTACCGCATCCAAAATTTCCTGCCGGCCGCTGTAATTCAGAGCCAGGGTAACAACCAGACGGGTGTTATTTTTAGTCATTTTTATGACCCGGTCCAATTCTTTTCTGGTATTCTTCGGGATTTGATCGATTTGTCCGATAACGTTCAGTTTAAACTGATTCTCCATAAGAACCTTGTCTTCTTTTTTCAAATACTCGAGCAATAGTTTCCATAAGGTTGCAACTTCCGTTTTGGGTCTTTTCCAATTTTCCTTTGAAAAGGCATAAAGAGTCAAATATTTGAGACCTAAACGAGCCGACGTTTCTACCACCTCCTGTACCGATTCCGCCCCGCTGCGATGTCCTTCTATACGCGGCAGTTTTCTCTTTTTCGCCCAGCGGCCGTTTCCATCCATAATAACAGCCACATGCCGCGGTAATTTGGAAAAATCCAAGCAATTCACCAATTTTTCTTCCGGACTACCGGGCTTGATGAATCCTTCCAAGTTTTTATGCATGGGATAATTATAGGTACACTCTTAATTATTGTCAAAAAAGAAGACTTGAACGAAGCCGTTTGGGATCCTTCGTCGCTTCGCTCCTCAGCAGGATGAATGAGGGGACATAGAAAGATTCACCCGGATACGGTATAATGATGCGGAATCTTAAAAACCGGTGATGTTTAATCTTTCCGGTTGAGGAAATACAATGTGCTTAGGAATACCAGCAAAAGTTATTTCAGTGGATGAAAACAAACAGGGACGCATCGATTATCTGGGAACAAAAGTGAATACCAACTTCTCTCTGCTCGAGGCGGTAGAAATCGGTGACTGGGTGATCGTGCATGCCGGTTTTGCCATATCCAAACTGAACGAAGAAGAAGCTCAGGAAACCCTTGCCTTGATTAGAGAATATACGGATTTTTCTGAGAATATTAAAAGAAAAACACAGAACTGACCGAATGGATGAACTCAAGAAAAAAGAGACAATCCAAAGTCTGATTTCGGTCATCAGCGAAAAATCATCTTCTATCACGACACCTTTGCGGCTTATGGAAGTGTGTGGTACACATACCATGGCGCTTCACCGTTCCGGGCTGAAGGGTCGGCTGGCTGAAGCCGGCATAGAAATGCTGTCCGGCCCCGGGTGTCCGGTTTGCATCACACCAAATGAAATCCATGAAGCCGCCATTCAACTGGTTACGGAAAATCAACATTTCATTTTGGCCTCCTTCGGAGATATGACCCGGATCCCTACCGGGTCCGGCTCTTTGCAGACAATCGTCCCGGCTAAGGGATCAGAGGTGAGAGTCGTCTATTCTCCCGAGGAAGCCTTGAAGCTGGCTGAAAGACACCCCGGCCGGGAAGTTGTTTTTTTTGGCGTCGGGTTTGAAACCACCATTCCAGCCATCGCTCTGACAGTCAATAAAGCTTCGGAAAAACAACTGAATAACTTTTCTCTTTTATCGGCGCTTTGGCTTATCCCCCCTCCCTTGAGAGTTTTGGTCTCAACCGAAGATCTCCGCATTCAGGGATTTCTCTATCCTGGGCATGTCAGTGCGATCATCGGAATTACACCCTATCAATTTTTAGCCGAGGAATTCAATATTCCCGGCGCAGTCACCGGATTCGAACCCGCTGATATCCTTTTAGGAATCGACTCTGTTATCGAGCAAATAAAATCCGGAAATGCGGCTGTACAGAATGCATATAAACGGGTCGTCCGGCCGGAAGGCAATCCTTTCGCCCGAAAGGTAATGGGAGAAATACTGGAGCCGGTGGATAGTCATTGGAGGGGTTTAGGCATGATTCCTTTGAGCGGATTGAAACTTAATAACGAATTCGCGGGTTTTGATGCTGAAAAAAAATTCGGGTTAAAGATTGAACCCGGCCGTTCGGATTTGCCCGGCTGCCGCTGCGGCGAAGTGCTGCAGGGACGCATTAATCCCCCGCAATGTTCGCTTTTCGGGAAAAGCTGCACACCGGATTCTCCCCGCGGTCCCTGTATGGTCTCCTTTGAGGGTGCTTGCCTGGCACATTATAAGTATAAGTAAAAAAATATCATCCCCAGGCCGCGCTAGCGGCCGTGGAGATCTCAGTGCGCCTCACCGAAAAGATCGGTACCATTTGACCTGGACGAAGCAGCCTGAAATCCTTCGGGCGCTAATGCGTTCTTAGGATAACAGCGGAGCTGTCATTTTCAAACTATTTTTCAGTTTTCCAACTATAGGTGTTATAATACTGCTTTATTATTCTAAGGAACACATAAATATGGATAAAGTCAGTCTTGAAATCGGCAGCGGCGGGAAAATGATGAGGGATTTTATCGACACCTACATCATGGGGACCTTGAGCAATCCCATTTTGAGCGGGCTCCCTGATTCCGCCCATTTGCCGGGGAAGATTGCTTTTACCACCGACAGCTATGTGGTGGATCCTATTTTTTTTCCCGGCGGAGACATCGGCACTTTATGCGTCAATGGAACCGTCAATGATCTGGTTGTTTCGGGAGCAGAACCGCAATTTCTTTCCCTCGCCTTAATTTTAGAGGAAGGGCTTGCTATTGATGATTTAAAAATCATACTCCAATCTATTAAAAAATCAGCAGCTGAAGCCGAGGTCATGATTGCAACCGGTGATACCAAAGTTGTCAAGCAAGGTCAGGGAGATAAAATTTTCATCAATACCGCCGGAGTCGGCCGTGTTATCGCAGAACCGGACCTGAGCCGGATTAAACCGGGAGACGCCATTGTCATCACCGGAACGCTGGGAGAACACAGTCTGGCGGTCATGACAGCCCGGGAAGATTTCGGTTTGGAGACGAACGCACGTTCGGACTGCGCCCCTCTTCGGTTTCTGCTTCCTCTTTGGAATAAAGGTGCTCTCTGGATGCGGGATGTCACCCGAGGAGGCTTAGCCACAGTTCTTTCAGAATTAACGGAAAAGATTCAGCATCCTGTTCTCATTAAGGAAGAACTCATCCCGTTATCCGATGCGGTCAGGGGTGCCAGTGAGCTTTTAGGCATCGACCCCCTTTATCTTGCGTGTGAAGGCAGGGCTCTTTTAGTCGTTCCCCGGGAGAAAACAGATGAGATTGTATCGGAAATCAGGAAACATGACTATGGCCGGAAAGCCGCAGTAGTGGGCCGTGTTGATGATCAAATCGGCCGGCCTGGTGAATTGCTGCTGGCGACAGCATCCGGCGGAACCAGGCTGCTTGAGCCTCTGACCTCCGAGCTGCTGCCGCGAATATGCTGATATTGAATAATACAATGAAAAAAAAAATCGCTGCCTTTATTTTCTTGCTTCTGTCCGATATCACGGTTATCTATCTGTCGTATTTGGCCGCCTATTTCATCCGCAGCGATATTCTTCCTTCCTTGCTTCCGGCTTACCAGGAAATCAATCTGCTTCCATTTTCTTTGTTTTTTGAAAAAGGATATTTTGCGCTGATATGGGTCTTTGTTTTCGCCTATGAAAGATTATACACCAAACGTCATCCTTTCTGGGAAGAATCAAAAATCCTCCTGAAAAGCACCACTCTATCAACACTTTTCATCATCATCATCATTTTTCTTACCCGCTCCGAAGAACAATTTTCCCGAACTGTCATTCTTTCCGCCTGGTTTTTCAGTTTATTTCTTTTTCCAGCTTCCCGTTTCTTTATTAAATGGCTGATGCGGAAGCTTCATATTTGGAATAAAAAATTGATCGTAATCGGTGTGCATGAAACCAGCCTGCACGCGGTGAAAAACATTCAAAAAAATAAATCAATGGGTTATGAAGTGGTTGCACTGGTGGATGATTCTCCGGAAAAGATCGGCAAAACCTATCATGGAGTCGAAGTATACGGCCCCTTAAGCCGCCTGAAAGAAATCACGGAATCATTTAAATCCAGAGATATTATGGTGGCAACACCCCACTTATCCCGAAAAAAATTAAAGGCCCTGCTGACTGTCTGCGAGCAGCACAGCGAATCTATGTGGCTGATTCCCCGCAGCGGCGATTTTATCACCGAAGGCGTCAATATTGAGGTCCTTGGGGATATTTTAACTTTGAATATTAAGAGAAATTTGATGAAACCCTGGAATATTGCCCTAAAATCCATCTATGAAAAAATTTTTTCACTGATTATTTTTTTTATCCTGCTTCCCTTGCTGCTGTTCATTGCCCTTCTGATTAAACTTGATTCTCCGGGACCGATTTTATACATCCAAAAGAGAGTCGGAAAGAATAATGAATTGTTTAATCTGCTTAAATTCCGCTCCATGTATTTAGATAACGACATCCGCATGCAGGAATTTATGGAATCCCATCCTTCCGTCCGGAATGAATGGAAAAAATACCGGAAGATCAGAGGTCACGATCCCCGCATCACCCGGGTCGGGAAATGGCTGCGCAAGTTCAGCCTTGACGAGCTCCCGCAGCTGCTGAATGTGCTGGAAGGGAGTATGAATCTGGTTGGTCCCCGGCCCTATCTGCCGGAAGAATTCAAAGATAAGGACCCTTTTATTAAGTCCATAACCAGAGTAAAGCCGGGCATTACCGGCCTCTGGCAAGTCAGCGGAAGATCGCAGGTGCCTTTTAATGAAAGAATGAATATCGACGAATATTATATTCGCAACTGGTCGCTTTGGATGGATCTTGTGATTTTGTTTAAGTCGATCCCGGTATTTCTTAGTCGTAAGGGTGCCTATTAAATTTTATTTCCGTCCGATGGAATAGTATTCAAAGCCGGCGGCCCTGGCGGTTTCCGGGTCAAATGCATTACGCCCGTCCACCAGGATTGGATTTTCCATCAACGATTTGGCTTTGGCTAAATCCATCTGCATAAACACGTCCCACTCCGTGACCAATACCGCTGCGTTGGCTTCTTCCAGCGCCTGGTACATGGAATCGCAATATACAATATTATCCCCGGGGGGGAAAACGGTTTTTATGTTATCCGCGGCTTTGGGATCGCAAAGCTTCAGGACGGCTCCCTCATTTAAAAGCCCACGAATGATATTTATGCTGGGAGCATTCCGGATATCATCGGTTTCCGGTTTAAATGAAAGCCCCAGCACGGCAATGGTCTTGTCCTTCAAAATCCACAAAGCGTTTTTTACTTTATTAACCACAACTTGAATGCGGCCTTGATTGACATGTTCAACTTGTCTAAGCAAGTCCATGTCCACGCCAAAATCTTCCCCTATCCGGACCAATGCCCGCACATCCTTGGGAAAACATGAACCCCCATAACCTATCCCCGCTCTTAGAAATTGCTTTCCTATCCGCTTATCCAATCCCATCCCTTCGGCCACTTTTTCCACATCAGCATCGGTTCGTTCACACAGTTCAGACATGAGATTAATGAATGAAATCTTCATGGCGAGAAATGAATTTGAGGCATGTTTAATCAATTCAGCCGTATCAATGTTGGTGAAGTGAATGCGGTCTTCATATTTTTTATAGATCCCCAGCATGATGGCACGAGCATGTTCAGATTCCACTCCAATCACCACCCGGTCGGGATTCAGAAAATCATGAACCGCACACCCCTCTCTTAAAAATTCCGGATTTGATGCCACGTCATACTCACTATCGCCTTTCCGGTAAAGCCGCAGAGTTCTTTTTATCCACATTGATGTTCGGACAGGGACCGTGCTTTTCTCAACCACAAGTTTATATGTATTGAGATTTTCAGCGATTTTACGGGAGACCCCTTCCACAAAGGACATATCCGCGCTCCCGTCTTTGCGGGGAGGTGTATTAACACACACGAAAATGACATCCGATTCAAGAATAGTGTCTTCTAGATTCAAACTGAATTTGAGGTTTCCGTTTTCCAAATTCGCTTGCAAAAGACGGTCCAGCCCCGGTTCATAAATGGGGACAATCCCCTGAGAAGCTTTGTTTATTTTATCCGCATCCTTATCCGTACCGATAACGTTGTGCCCCAATTCCGCTGAACCAACAGCTGTGACCAGTCCGACATAACCTGTGCCGATAACCCCGATTTTCATTTTTATTTCACCTTATTTTCATGCCATGCGGGTGACGAAACCTTCCTGAATATCAATACGAAAATGACCTGTCAGATCTCCTTATCCACTCAATCCATGTAGCCGAGAG
>CAYRTV010000150.1:0-6827 GCA_964427225.1 uncultured Eubacteriales bacterium | reverse complement strand
AAAGACCATACTCCGAAAAAAGTGACACAGGCGGAAATCGATAAGAGAATGGAAAGTGTCAGGCCGGGGCGAAAAGTCTATATTCCGGAGCATCACCCTGTCTTCCGGCAAATCACGGTTGATGAAGCGGACCGGATCTTCATTATGCTCTGGCCGGCTCCGGAAGACCGTAACGGATACTTTTTTGATGTCTTTGATGCTGAAGGGAAATACACAGCCCAAATATTCCTTCCCGGAAGCCCTGGAGCATGGAAAGACGGCAAGCTCTACTTAAAGGAATCCGACCAGGATGGCTATTTGTATGTAAAGCGATATGCAGTCACCTGGGATTATTGAGTAAGGATAATTCAGTGTAAGGGGGAACTTGAGCTTCTATTCTACTGATTTTCCGAAGCTGTCTTTCTCTCGCCGCTTTCCTTTTGACTTATTCATTATTTTATATATATGATGGGCGGTGACACCGCTTGAAGGGCGGGGTTTTATCATAATGGATAAGAATTTCCCGCAGCGAATATCTTCAAAAGGAGCCTACCTATGAAAAACAATAAACAGCGCATACTTTTATCTTTTTGCCTGTTTTTCGGCATTATCTTCGTGTCGGCTTTTGTGTCTGAGGCTTCCACCTTGGGCTATTATCAATACCCGGCACTCCGCGGCGAAACACTGGTCTTTTCAGCGGAAGGAGATATCTGGAGAGTGGATGTTCAAGGCGGTACAGCCCGGAGGCTGACCACTCATCCCGGCGAAGAAACCCATCCGGCTGTTTCTCCTGACGGACAGATCCTGGCCTTCTCCGCGACTTATGAAGGCCCGACCGAAGTGTACACCATGCCCATATCGGGAGGCGTTCCCACCCGCTGGACGTATGAATCCGATTCATCCATGTTGGTGGGATTCACCCCGGACGGCCGGCTCATCTACACCACCCGGGCCTATTCCACTCTGCCCAATCAACAGCTGGTGGCGATTGATCTTAAAACAAACAAGCGGGAGGTGATTCCCCTTCACCAGGCCAGCGACGGGTCATATGATGACTCAGGCCGGGCCCTCTACTTTGTCAGGCCTGCCTTCCACAATAACAATACCCAAAGATATGAGGGGGGCACCGCTCAAAATATCTGGAAGTTCGCAGATGGTCAAACCGAAGCCCGGAATTTAACCGCTGATTTTGCAGGCGAAAACTTTGCTCCCATGTGGTGGAACGGCCGCGTCTATTATGTTTGCGAGCGGGACGGGACCTGGAACATCTGGTCCATGGATGAAGAGGGGCGGGACCTCAAGCAGCATACCCGGCATGAGGGATGGAATGTGAAATCACCTTGCCTGGATAACGGACGGATCGTTTACCAATTGGGGGCTGATCTCAGGGCCCTGGATGTGCGAAGCGGGGAGGATCAGCTCATTCCCATTTCTCTGGCGTCTGATTTTGATCAGCTGCGGGAAAAATGGGTGAAAGAGCCCCTGGATTACCTGACATCCGCCCATGTCCACCCCGGCGGTGAGAGTGTGGTTTTGACCTCCCGCGGCCGTGTTTTTGTGGCACCTGCAGGTGACGGACGCCTGGTGCGCGCATCATATAAAGAAGGCATCCGCTACCGGGATGCGGTGTTCATGCCCGACGGCCAAACCCTGCTGGCACTTTCCGACGAAAGCGGGGAACTGGAATTTGTTACCATGCCCGCCAACGGAGTGGGGGAGGAAAAGCCCCTGACGAATGACGGCGAGATCCTCCGATTCCAGGGACACCCCTCCCCGGACGGAAAGTGGATCGCTTATGATGATAAAAACAATGAGCTTTGGCTTTTAAATACGGAAAGCAAAAAGCAGACAAAAATTTCCTTATCGCAGGAAGGAATCGGAGATATATCCTGGTCCCCGGACAGCAAATGGCTGGCTTTCTGCGAAACCGCTTTTAACACCTTTGTCCAGATCCATCTCTACAGCGTGGAAACAGGAGAGCACATTCCCCTGACCACCGACAGGGTCAACAGCATGAGCCCGGCCTGGAGCCCGGACGGACGGTTCATTTATTTCATATCCGACCGGAATCTTCAGTCCGTCGTGAGCAGCCCGTGGGGAACCCGGCAGCCGGAGCCGTATTTTGACAAGCCGATGAAAATCTACTGCCTCTCTCTCCAGCAGGGAGTCCGGTCTTCGTTTAAACCCGAAGATGAACTTTACGAAGCCCCCGAAACCAAAGAAAGCGCGGCGAAGGAAGTTTCCATCCAGATTGACCGGGAAAACATTCAGCACCGCATCCGCGAAGTCCCGGTCGAACCGGGCCAATACGCCGGCTTGGAAGTCAATGATCAGGCCCTTTTTTGGATCGAGCGGGGCGAAAGCTATCGGGACCCCTCCCGTTTGAAAGCCGTTAAGATCGGGAACAAGGACATCAAACCTGTGACCGTGCTGGAAGGAATCCGGAACTTTGAAATAACCCCGGACGGGAAAAAAATGATGGTCCGCAAGGGAAATTCCTTTTATGTCCTGGACGCTGCGCCTCGAAAACTGACCGATTTAGAAAAAGGAGAGGTGAACCTGCAAGGCTGGACTTATCCCATTGATATGCGGGAAGATTTCCGGCAGCTTTATATCGATGCCTGGCGGCTGGAAAGGGACTATTTCTGGGATCCCAACATGCACGGTGTGGATTGGGAGGCTATGCGGGATAAATACCTTCCTCTGGTCGACCGGGTCACAACCCGGCGGGAGCTGAATGACGTGATCGGAGAACTGGTGGGCGAGCTGTCAGCCCTTCATGTCAGTGTGCGGGGCGGCGACCTCCGGGAAGGGCCTGATCAGATCAGCGTGGCCACGCTGGGCGCCCGGCTGCAGAGAGATGAATCCGCCGGCGGCTACCGGATCAGCTACATCTATAAATCCGATCCGGATTATCCCGGAGAGCTTTCACCTCTGGCAGATCCGGACCTGAACGTCCGGGCCGGTGATGTCATAACCGGTATCAACGGCCAAAGCACCCTGTCGGTCCGGCATCCCCGCGCGCTTCTCAGAAACCAGGCGGGAAACCAGGTCCTTGTCACTGTCAAATCAGGAGAGACGGGTCATACCCGGCAGCTGATCGTCACTCCTACCGGGAATGAATACAATCTCAGGTATAACGACTGGGAATACACACGCCGGATGGAAGTGGAAGAAAAAGGAGAAGGGGAGATCGGTTATGTCCATCTCCGCGCCATGGGCGGAGGCAATATCACCGAATGGTACCAGAATTTTTATCCCGTTTTCAAACGGAAGGGACTGATCATCGATGTCCGCCATAACCGCGGCGGCAACATTGATGCGTTTATCCTGGAAAAGCTGATACGAAAAGCCTGGTTCTACTGGAAGCCGCGGGCCGGGAATCCCTATTGGAACATGCATTACGCTTTCCGCGGCCATATGGTGGTGCTGTGTGATGAAAATACGGCATCGGACGGGGAAGCTTTTGCCGAGGGATTCAAGAGACTGGGCCTGGGCAAAGTGATCGGCACCCGGACCTGGGGCGGTGAGATCTGGCTCAGCAGTAACAATCGGTTGACCGACCAGGGACTGGCAAGAGCGCCGCAGACAGGCGTTTACGGGCCGGAAAGGGAATGGCTCATCGAGGGACACGGAGTGGACCCGGATATTGTGGTGGATAATCTTCCCCATGCCACATTTAAAGGCGAAGATGCACAATTGGAGGCGGCGATTGATTATCTCCAGGAGCAGATCCGGAAAAACCCGGTGGATATCCCGGAGCCCCCGCCGTATCCGGATAAGTCCTTCAAAACCAATACTAAGAAAAAATAGTCCCCAGGAATACAATAGATAGGAGAACCCACTTGACATAAACAATTTTTGTGGTATATTAACCTTATGGATAAACTAACAGGTTGGTTAACATGAGCGCAAAAGAGAAAATTTTACAGGCGGCGATTGATGAATTCTCCCATTTCGGTTTTGAAGGGGCCCGGGTGGACCGGATAGCCGAGAACGCGGACATCAATAAAGCCATGATCTTTTATTATTTTTCGTCCAAGCGGAAGCTGTATCAATCCATCATCACCAATGCCTTCAAGCGGCTGCTGCCGGAAATCAGGGCGTCTATCGAGAAATCGGAGGGGCCGGAGCGGTTTCTGGAGCTTTTGCCAGAGGTGTACATTCGTTTTCTGCACGAAAATCCCTATATTGTGCGGCTTATCCTGCCGGAATTGATGTACCGGCCGGATAATATCACCCGGATTATAAAAGACATGTTCCGGAACCTGCCGGAACCGCCGAAGAAAACCGTGCTGGATATGATCCGGGGGTGGAGTGAAAAAGGGCTGATCCGGGAATCCGATCCGGTGCAGATTATCATGAATATCATTTCCCTTTCGATATTCACCTTTATCGGCAGCCCCATGGTGGAAGCGGTTTTGGGTGTCTCGATCGCCTTGGACGAGGCCTTCATCAAACAGCGGATAGAAAGTGTCACCCGTGTGTTGAAAGGAGGGATGCTGGCATGAAAAAAATATTGTGTGTGTTTTCCATGGCCGGCCTGCTGTTTTGTAACGCTTTTCCGGCTCAGGAGAAGATCCGTTTGGAACAGGCGGTGGCTGACGGAATCGCCATGAATCCGGCTTACGCCAATACGCTGCTGGATAAAGAGGCCGCGGCTGTGGAAGAAGAACTGGCCCGGAAGAACCGGCTTTTTCAGGTTGAGGCCGGAGGTGATTATTTTTACCGCTCCGCCACCATGCAGATTGAGATTCCGGGCGTTGAGGTGCCGGGATTGATATCCGTGCCGGGAAAAAGCCTGGAAGCCGGCGTGCATCATAATTTTGATTTGAAAATGGGGGTTTATCAGCCGATTTATACCGGCGGCCGTTTGACCCAAAGCCTCAAGCTGCGGGAGATTCAGAAGGCCATGGCCGATAACCAAGCCCGGCTTCAGAAGCTGGAAACAGGCGGGCAAATTAAAACCGTGTTTTTCGATTACCTGGTGCTGGATAAAAGCCTTGAGTCGCTGAATCACCTGAAGGATCAATTGAATCTCCATCTGGCCAAAGCGGAGGATCTCCGGCAGGAGGGCTTGATCGGCAAAATCGATGTGCTGGAAACCCGCCGGCGGATCGATGAAATGGATCTGCGGATAGAAGATGTCAGCCAGGCCATCGCGGCGCAGCGGATCCGTTTTCACCGGCTGTGCGGGCATTATCCGGAGGATATCGACAGGGCATATACGGAAGAGGCGGAGCCGCTTAAAGCGTCCCTGGACTATTTCCGCACCCATCATCCCGCGTATTTGACCCTGCAGAAGCGGATGGATTTACTGGCTGCGCAGAAGAAAATCGCCTCCGCGCAGACGCTGCCGCAGGTCAGCGGATTCGGGGAGGTGCACTATGGCAAGCCGGGAATTGATTTTTTCCAGAAAGAATGGATGCTCTATTTCCAGGGCGGTATAACCGTGAACTGGACCTTATTCAACTGGGGGAAAGCGGAAGCGGAAAAAGAGGTGCTGGATTTGGATACACGGAAGATTCAAAACCAAACTGAAGTGTTTCTGAATGACATCCGGGAAAATTTGGAAAAACTTTATCAGTTAAAGCGCACGCTGGAAAATAAAATCGTCCTGGCGGAAGAGATGATCACCAATACCCGTGAGGAAGCCGAAATCAAGGCCGATCTTTACCTGGAACGCCGGCTACCCAACCGGGATTACCTGGCCGCTCTGGAAGCGATGGAGCAGGCGGAGGTTTTTGCAAAAGAACTGCGCTATCGGTTAGAACAAGTCAATATCCGGATCAATACCCTGATCGGAAGGGAGGAATCATGAAGACAAAATATATAGCCTTAGCCGCGGCTTTGCTTCTGCTTTTTTCCGGCTGCAGCCGGGAAGAGACAACCGGTATGCAGGCCGCCGGAGTGGTGGACGGCGAGGTTGTGGATATCATGCCCTTAACCGGCGGTACGGTGGTGACGGTGAACTTTCAGGAAGGCGGCCGGGTGGAGCAGGGCCAGGTGCTGATGGAAGTGGATGCCCGCAAGCTTAAGCTGCGCATGGAGGAACTCGATATAAAATCCCGGGAACTGCAGGCCAGGCGCGGCAAGTTTTTGGCCAAAAGGGATTTTCTGGAATCCAATCTTGCGTACTGGACTGAACAGGTGGCCCGGCTTGAACGCCTGGCAGAGAAACAGTCGGTGGCCGGAGATGAGCTGCGCAAGGCGGAGCTTAAAAAGGAAGAGATTGAATCCTCGCTGGACGAAATTCAAAAATCATTGACGGAAATCGCCCTGGGGCATGAAACCATCGCCAATCAAAAACAGCAGCTGGAACTTAATCTGGAAGATTTCACCGTTCTCTCCCCGGTCAATGGTGTCGTGCTGACCCGGATTATTTCCCAGGGAGAAACCACGGCGCCGATGAAGCCGGCGGCCGAGATCCTGGATTTGGACAGCCTGTTTGTAGAGACATTTGTGGAGGAAAAGGACCTGTCCCGCTTGGTCTTGGGACAGGAGGTCGACATTTTAATCGACGGCCGCACCAGTCCGGTCAAAGGCCGGATTACGGTTTTCGGGCGGGAGGCGGAGTTTTCTCCCAAATACATTATCAGCGAGGAGGAGCGCAAGTCCCTGCTTTACCGGGTCAAAATCGAGCCGGAAGACGGAAAGGATATTTTAAAGCTCGGCATGCCGGTGACCGTGGTTTTCACCGGACTGAACATGGAATCAAAGGATTAGTCATGATCCAAGTGGAAAATATCGCCAAGGCCTTTGACAGCATCCCGGCGGTGCGGTCGGTGTCCTTTGCGCTGGAACCCGGGCGGCTGATTCTCTCGCTCGGCCCACAGATGCAGATCGGA
>CAYRTV010000149.1:0-6883 GCA_964427225.1 uncultured Eubacteriales bacterium | reverse complement strand
AGCCATCCCGTCATGAAAAAACTTATGCAGTAGAAAAAACGGATCGTATTCATGTTAGAAATTTATCCTTAATCCGGTTGAACCCCAGAAAGAATAATACTCTTCCTGGATGGGCCGGTCCGGAGTACCCAGATAGTACCGCAGGGGTTCATTCGTCAGGTTAATGACTTCAACAAAAAACTCAATCCGTCGGCTGATACGGGCGCCGGCGGCAAAATCCAGTTGCAGATGATTATCATAATACACATCTTCGTCCGCTGTTTCGCCAACTTCATCTATATATTTGCCATGGTAGTTCAGGGAAAGGCGGCCGGAAAAAATGCCTTTTTCATAAGAAAGCGCAACATTGGCGATATGGGAAGACTGTCCGGGTAAAGTCGACGGCTCGCCTTCCCGGTCAGGAAAGACCGCTTCCGAATCCGCATAGGTATAATTCAGCAGAATGCCCAATCCGTCAAAAGGCGGGGGCAAAAAGGAGAGACGCTGACTCTGCAGGGACAACTCCAAGCCGAGTAGAGTGGCGGATTCACCGTTGAGAGGCTGGGTGACCTCAAAGTCCCGGCCTTCGGAGCCTTGTTCATAGCGGAAAAAATAAATATAATCCGCCAGGTTTTTATAAAACACACCGGCGGAAACCAGGCCGACTGAAGCCAGATAATGCTCCAGCATCAAGTCCCCGTTCCAGGACTTGGTGGGCATAAGATTGGGATTTCCCAGTTCCATTTCATAATCTTCCTGATTGATAAGGCGGTAGGGAGTCAAGTCGAAATAATTGGGGCGCGAGATGGTGCGGGTCGCAGCCGCCCGCAGATTGGTATCGTTGCTCAAACGGTAACGGATATGCAGATTCGGGCACCAAATGCCGTAATTATTGGCCCCTTCGACTGGATTTAAGCTGGCAAAGTCTCCTTCCTCATCAAATATGATCTCATAGCCGGTATAATCAATATCCGAATATTCATACCGAATTCCGGGAAGAATCATGACCTTTTTCCCCAGATTGAAAACACTCATCAAATACCCGCCGTAAATGCGTTCATCCGCGTCATAATCGGCCAGGTTTTCTTCAACATCTTCTTCGCCTTCCAGGTTGTAGGTATCCAGCAGATCGTCTGATGTTCCGGTCGTGAACCACGGCCCCATCTGATAACGGCCATCGATAAAAGTACCGGCGTCGTAACTTTGATCCAGAAATCCGGTCATAAAAAGATCGTCATCCGCTCCGTATTCGACGGCCAGGTTGTCACGCATCTTTTGATTCCATTTGACGCTTCCTCCCGCCTTCACCAGACCGCTGAACTCGCGGCTTCCTGAAAACGGCAGAGACAAATTGATCTTGCCCATCCATTTTTTTTCATTGGTCAGGTTATCCTCATAGACAAGCTCATCAAAAATATATTCTGCCGCATCTTCGTTCTGGGGATTGGTCTGGATATTGTCCGGATCGATGGCATCGGGGCTGACATTAGGATTAAACGCCACATCCTCCTGCAGGAATACGGTATCCCTGCGATCGGGTTCTTTCTCATGGGCAAAGGAATAAGATAGGCCTGCATCCATTTTAAGCCCGCTGCCGAACAGATGCTCCATATCCCCGGCAATGGAATAGATCACCTGGGATTCGAACCGGTCTTTTATTCCACGTTGGATTTCACCATCCGGCACCACATGGGTAGCCCGCCGGCGGACTTCATCATCATCAAACTGATTATACATGGCATGGAGTCGGAATTTGGTGCTCAGAGACGGCTGGAAATCCATGGAAGCCAGCATACCGTACCGTTTGCGGTTGACGGTATAATCGCGGTATTCATGTTCTTCAATATACCCGTCATCATACTCCACTTCAAAATTGTCGCTGCCGCGGTTGGTATTGTAATAACTTCCCCCCAGCATGAATCCCACTTTGCCGTCCGCAATCCTGCGACCGAAGGTGAAGCTGCCGTTTTGAAGGGTATCCTGAGAAATATCATTGTACCCAAATCCCAGCTTGAGACTGGTCAGCGGATTATCCGGAGCGTCTTTGGTGATTAAATCGACAGCTCCGCCGATGGCATCAGCATCCATGTCCGGAGTCAAGGCTTTCGAAATTTTAATCGACTTCAATAACTCCGCCGGAATAACATCCAGGGCCACGACTCTAATGTCTCCTTCCGGTGAAGGAAGCCGTTCACCATTCAGCATGGTTGAGTTAAGCCGTGATTCAGTGCCTCGAATCAGCACATACCGGCCTTCACCCTGGTCGCGCTGAATGGACACCCCGGGCAGCCGCTGGGTGGCTTCAGCACTGTTGGGATCGGGAAAACTTTCCATCAATTCCGACGAAACAATATTAACAATGTTCAAAGAGGTTTTCTGCTGGTTAAGCGCCTTGGCCTGTCCTTCCAGCAAAGGAGCAGCCTGGACAGTAACTTCTTCTCGGGGGCGAAAAACACTTTCCAATGTAATGTCTTTCTCGAAGATTTTCCCTGAAGAAACCTGTATTTCCATTTCCTTGGAATCATAACCCAAATAGTCCACTTTAATGGTCTGCCGGCCGGCCGGTACCCGGGTTATCTCAAAAGCCCCGTTATCATCGGAAATGAATATTAAATTAGTGCCCAAGATCATAACATCCGCTCCGGGGAGCGGATTGCCGTTTCCGTCCAAAACTTTCCCCACTACCGTCCCGCCTTCCGCGGGTGCGGCTGATGCGGGCAAGAAGCCGGCCATAGCCAGGACCAATACCATGGCTGCAGCAAACATCAAATAGTGCCCGTGTCGATTGATAATCATTTTTTTTCGGTGCATTATGCCTCCTCCTGAAATATTATTGTGCTTACTTATTAAAAACAGGACGAGTTAAGGCTGTTTAAAGATTTGATGAATTCTGTATTAATTTTAGATTTTGGATGAGCCGGAACCGATTCTATGGATGATGCCTTTGGGATCCTTCGTCACTTCGTTCCTCGGGATGATTATTTTCGCTCACGATTCGTCCGGAAAACAGAACCAAATATCGATTTATGAATAATTCAGGCTAAAAAATAATATTTTTTTCTTGACTTTCTGTTCAGTTCAACTATAATTCGATATAAGGGTATTAAGGAGTGCGGGTCTCAGCGGGATTTTTCAAAGAAAATCGACATTTTATCTCTTCCCTGTTTATTCATTTCCTGGTATCCATTCAGCGGATAGGATCATTTAATCCAAAAAATCAATGTGCCGGTATAGAAACTTTTATCCGGCTTTATCCCATAAATCAAATTCTATCTTAACGGGAGGGTTAGGATGCCAAAAAGATTATTTTTAATGGGGATGGTTTTTTTGATGGGCTGCGGACTTCTATCTGCTCAGTATGAGACATCACCTTCATCTGCCAAATTCATACCGGAAGCTGTCTATGCTCCAGCCACAGGAGGCGGTATTTGGCGTACTGAAGTTCAAGTTGAATCCCGCGATGACAATCTGACCAGCTTATACGTTTATCTCTTTTACGGCGGCGGTAATTATCAGTCCATAACTATACCGGTGGCTCTGGACTCGTGGGATGTATGGAAGACCAGCAACATCCTGTATACAATGGATCTTTTTGACTCAAGTGGATTTGATTATTATCCCCGTGTCGGAGCTGTCGGAATATACACTCTTTCCGGGAGCAAAAGAATTGTCGTCAATGCCCGCACTTATCATACAAACGGTTATTCAAAATCATTCAATGGATTTGAAATTCATGACGGTCAGGTGTGCCGGACCAATCATCACATGGAAATTCTTAATGTACAAAGCAACAGCTCATACCGCTGTGCTATGTCCTTATTCAACCCATCAAGTTACAGCGTGACAGTTACAATCTATGTGATGCAAAGCGGTTCAAGCTTTGCTTGGAAGGAATTTACTCTTGGCGCATATGATTTTACAGCTTTCTACCCTTTTGATGAAGTCGGCTGGACGGGAAATTATGGTAATGTTCACATTTACGTTCGCCATGAATCCGGCGATGGAAAGGTCATGTGTTTGGCCGCATTGGTGCACAACGCAACTAATGATCCGTCCGCTCGCGTAGGAACTAGTTTTTGGCTGGTTGAATAATTGAGTCAGGCTATTTATTGATATCCTTCATTATCAAGTGGACATCCGGCGGCTGAGGATGTCCATTTCCTTGGCCTTAGCCAGGTCCAGGCGTTCCTGCAGCTCGTCTAAAAGAATGCGAACCTTGATGTGGGCCAGCTTGCGCTGGCCCTCCTGCTGCCGGTCATAATGGTCTTGGAGGTGACGCTGGATGTTGTCGTCCGACAAGACCAGTTTAAGAAAATCGTCCTGCTGGAGCTCTTTAAGCAGCATTTCATAATCCAGCGATTCCGTTAAAATCGCTTGCTGGTCGGTGATCTGTTTGCGCCAGGTTTTATAATCATCCTTGACATAATCCGGCAGCGGCCCCAATAGTTTTTTAGCTTCTTTTAGCGCTTTTTCAAAATAGGATTTCCCGTCACGCAAATACCCCCGGGCCTTATAAAACATTTCCTGGCCGACCTTATCCTCTAAAATATCATTGAATATGTGGATGGCCTGATTGACGCATTCCAGACACTTCGCCGCATTAGGATAAATCCATTTATACGCTTTTTGATCCATGGTCTTCCCCCTTTACTTAATGAACCGAAAAAGTCACCCTGAGGAGCGAAGCAACGTAAGGATCTCAACCTGCTCTGCTCGGATAAACGAAACCGATTCCTGCGGCGAAGCACTCTAAGAACCCCTCGTCCGCTGACGCGGCTTCAGGATGACATACGGAGCCATTTTCATCTTTTGTCGAGCGGGAATGACACACCCACTTTGTCAAAAATATACCCTAAAACAGAATAAATAGGAAGCAAAATGCAGCCGCGTTGACTTCAAAACAGGGCTGTTGTAATATACCCAAACCCGATAATTCTCCATATGATCATTATTCAGCTTGACATATGGAGATATGATCATTTTATTTAGCGAGGCAGTCTAATATTGCAATGGTTTGCTGTACAAACATCGCAATTACATTGGATTTTTCTCAGAATGAGAGCATTATTTATATTCAATTAATAAATTATTTAAAATCGTTTCTCGCAGAGTAAGCGAAAGAGGACACTATGACGGATACCGAAAACAAACAAATCCCTAAGCATTATGACTTCTCCTCATTTGAAAAAAAAATATATCAGCGGTGGCTGGAATCCGGCGTGTTCGGAGCCGATCCCGACAATCGCGATGACCGCTACGTCATCATGATGCCGCTGCCCAATGTCACCGGCGCCCTGCATATGGGCCACGCCATGGACAACGTAATGCAGGATATGCTGATCCGCTGGCACCGGATGCAGGGCGACAACACTCTCTGGATGGCCGGAACGGACCATGCCGGCATCGCCACCCAGGCAGTAGTGGAAAAGCGGCTCTTTGAACTGGAAGGGAAAACCCGGCACGATATCGGCCGGGAAGCCCTGGTCGCCAAAATTTGGGCATGGAAAGATGAGTACCAGAAACGCATCATCAAACAGCAGCAGCGGATGGGCTGTTCCTGCGACTGGGACCGGATGCGCTTCACCATGGACGCCGTCTGCACCCGGGCGGTGCGGGAGGCCTTTTTCCGTCTTTTCCGGGACGGTTTGATTTACCGGGGTGACCGGCTGGTCAACTGGGACTGCCAGCTCCAGACTGCCGTCTCGGACGATGAAATCGAATATGAAAAGATACAAGGCCACTTTTGGCACATCCGTTATCCGGTCATCGATCCCGGCCCGGATGAGCCGCGGACCGTTACCGTCGCCACCACCCGGCCGGAAACCATGCTGGGTGATACAGCCGTGGCCTGCCATCCGGACCCTGAAAGAGCCCTAAATCAATACCTGGAGTCGCTTCAGGAAAGGATCTCCCGGGCTCCTAAGAAAGAAAAAGCTCAGCTGGGTGACTTGCTGCAGGAAACCCAAAAACGGAAACAGACTCTTCTCCCCCGGCTGCTGAAACTCAAAACCATGGCTGAACATGGCCGTAAGGTGCGGCTCCCCCTGCTTAACCGGGAGCTCCCTTTAATTCTGGATGAATGGGCCAAACCGGAACTCGGATCCGGGTGCGTTAAGATCACACCCGGCCATGATCCCAATGACTATGAAGTTTGGACACGGCATCCAAGCGAAATCCACCTCATCAATATTCTGAATCCCGACGGTTCGCTCAATGCCAATGCCGGTCATTATTCCGGGGTGGACCGTTTCGAAGCCCGGGATAAAGTGATATCCGATTTGGAAGACCAGGGCTATCTGGAAAGAGTGGAAGACCGGATCATTGAAATCGCTCACTCCGACCGGTCCAAAACCCCCATCGAACCTTATATCTCCAAACAATGGTTCATCAACATGGACGATGTCGCAGGCGGCATCACCTGCGGGGCCGGTACCGATAAGGAATTCAAGGGAGACGGCTTAGCCCAAATCGCCATCGATGCGGTGGGGCGGGATTATGCATCGCCGTCCGGCCGCCGTTTGACTTTCCATCCGGATCATGTCCGCTATGGCGGAACCTATACAAACTGGCTGGCGGAAAAAAGGGACTGGTGCATCAGCCGTCAATTATGGTGGGGACACCGCATTCCGATCTGGCACAGCGAATTATCTTCCGAAGAGCTGGCCCGGATCATTCCGGACTTGCCCAGGGGGACAAGCGATGAGCTGTGGATCTGGGTTGCCGGCCGGGACGGACGGCTGCATGCGGCGGAAAGCCTGCCTGACCTTCCGGCGGATGAAAAATATAACCTGCTCGTGTGTTTGCGGGACGATAAAGCGGAAGAAAAATTCGCTCTGGATTTGGAAGCCGCCGGATTGAAACAGGACCCGGATGTGCTGGATACCTGGTTCTCATCCGCTCTGTG
>CAYRTV010000148.1:0-6991 GCA_964427225.1 uncultured Eubacteriales bacterium | reverse complement strand
ACAATTGAATATAGCATTAGGCTGAAATAAACAATGGTAAAAAAAATAAAACCCGTATCCAGAATCGTACGAACCGAAACCCGGGTCATCCGGAGAAACGGCAGATTTTATATCCAAAAAAAGCGGAGAATTGAGTTTGAAGATAATTGGAGCCCGCCGCTGGATATTTCCGAAACAAATGGAAAAATCACTCTGACGGTGGAGGTTCCCGGTGTTTCTCAAGAGGATATAACGGTTATGGTTCATACTAATCTGGTGGAAGTTAGAGGCTCCAGAAAGGAAAAATTACCTGACAAGAAAATCCGTTTTTTTCGTATGGAAAGAGAATATGGGCATTTTAAAAGATCCATTTTTCTTCCCGGATTGGTTGATCCCGATAAAACCCGGGCTGTTTTGGAAAACGGCATCTTAATAATAACCTTAACTAAAATATGAAGATCATTTTGCATGATAGCAGAATGACGGAGGCATATAATGGCGAAGAAAGATAATGATTCCAACAATCAATTAGAAGATTTGATTGAAGAACAAGAACAGAAACTCAATATTCCGAGTGAATTGCCGGTACTTATGTTGCGGGATATTGTGGTTTTTCCTTATATGGTGATTCCCCTGTTTGTGGGGCGTGAAAAATCAAAAAAGGCGGTCGATGAAGCTTTAGCAGAAAACCGGATGATTTTTTTGGTCACGCAAAAAGATATGGAGATAGAAGAACCGAAAAAGGAAGATGTGTATGTTACGGGAACTGTTGCCTTGGTTATGCGCATGCTCAAGCTTCCTGACGGAAGGATTCGCATCCTGGCTCAAGGACTGATTCGGGCCCGGTTGAAGGATTTGAAAGAGAATCTGCCTTTTTATGCCGCTGATATCGAAGTGATGCGGGAACCGGAAACCGAAGCAAGCGATATAGAAATTGAAGCTTTGATACGGAATGTCCGGGACGGCTTGGAGAGAGCTTCGACTTTAGGTAAAAACATTCCCCCGGAGATTTTAATTTTGGCCACTAATGTAGATGAGCCGGGACGGCTGGCTGATCTAACGGCGGCACATCTGGACCTGAAAATGGAAGAAGCTCAAAGTCTTTTAGAGATAGAAGATTCTTACATCCGGCTGAAAAAAGTATATGAGCTTTTGACCAAAGAAATTGAACTCCTGGATGTCCAATCCAAGATCAGCAGCGAAGCCAAAGGAGAAATGGACAAACTTCAGAAGAAGTATTTTCTCCGCCAGCAGATGAAAGCCATTCAAAAGGAGCTGGGCGAAGGAAGTGAAATTCAGGAAGAGATTAATGCTTACCAGGAAAAATTAGATAAACTGAAAGTGAAGGAAGAAGTCCGGGAGGAATTGGAAAAACAGATCACCCGCCTTGCTCAAATGCACCCTGAATCGGCGGAGACTGCTGTAGTCCGAAACTATCTTGATTGGATGTTTGCTATTCCATGGAACAAAAGCACCAAGGACAACCAGAATCTTAAAAAGGCGGAAAAAATTCTCGATGAAGACCACTATGGATTGGAAAAAGTCAAAGAACGGATTGTGGAATATTTAGGGGTAAAGAAATTATCCCAAAAAATCAAAGGACCGATTTTATGTTTTGTGGGACCGCCCGGTGTTGGGAAAACATCCTTGGGACGGTCTATTGCCAGAGCTTTGGGGCGAGAATTTGTCCGCTTATCCCTCGGCGGAGTACGCGATGAAGCGGAAATCCGGGGTCACCGGCGGACTTACGTGGGGGCAATGCCCGGGCGCATCATTCAGGGAATCCGCCGCGCAGGCTCCAATAATCCGGTTTTTATGATGGACGAAGTAGATAAAATCGGAGCTGATTTTCGCGGTGATCCTTCGTCAGCGTTGCTTGAGGTCCTGGATCCGGAACAGAACGATACATTTCGGGATCATTATCTCGGAGTCCCTTATGACCTTTCCAAGGTGATGTTTATCACCACCGCCAACTTACTAGAGCCCATTCAGCCCGCTTTCAAGGACAGGATGGAGATCATCCGGATTCCCGGTTACACGGAAGAAGAAAAACTCCAAATCGCGCAGCGGTATCTGGTTCCCAAGCAGATTAAAGAGAATGCCCTGAGTGAAAAGCTGATAAGCATTACCCGGGGGGCGATTAAAAAAATCATCTCTTTCTATACCCGGGAAGCCGGAGTTCGGAATTTGGAACGGGAAATCGCGACCGTTTGCCGTAAAGTCGCCCGCAAAGTGGCGGAAGGGAAAAAAACACAAACAATCATTAATACCCGAAATCTGGAAAGATATTTGGGTCCGCATAAAGTCTTTAAGGACCAGCTGCTGACGGATGATCAAGTCGGGGTTGCAACCGGGGTGGCCTGGACGGCTTCAGGCGGAGAAATTTTGTTTGTGGAAGCGACGCGTGTTTCCGGTAAGGGGAATTTATCGCTGACCGGTTCCCTGGGTGACGTCATGAAGGAATCCGCCCAGGCGGCCCGGTCCTACGCCAGGGCGCATACCAAGGATTTCGACATCGATGAAAATCTGTTTTCAAAAAATGATTTCCATATTCATGTTCCGGAGGGCGCGATTCCAAAGGATGGACCTTCTGCCGGGATCACCATGGCCACTGTGCTTATTTCTGTCTGCACGGACCGTAAAATCAAACGGGATGTTGCCATGACGGGAGAAATCACTCTGAGAGGCAATGTCCTGCCGGTCGGGGGTATCAAGGAAAAAGTCCTGGCTGCCCGCCGGGCCGGGGTGAAAACAGTTATTCTCCCCAAGGCGAATCAAAAGGATTTAGCCGATATTCCAAAGCAGGTGCGCAAAGAGCTGAAGTTTCATTTTGTCGACCAAATCAGCGAAGTGCTGGAGCACGCGCTGGTCAAATAAAGCCGCCGGCAGAGGAGCGGATGAAACTTAAAAAACTGGATGAGGACAGCTTGATTGCTGAAATCATTCGGGATTTCAGCCGTGATAATACCGGCCTGGAAGGCGGTATCGGAGATGATGCCGCCGTCATCCGCCTGGGCAGGGAACGAAAGCTGTTAACGAAAGATTTGCTGATAGAAGGTGTACACTTCATAAGAAAACTGCATCCTCCGGAATTATTGGGACGGAAGAGCCTGGCCGTTAATATCAGTGATATTGCCGCCATGGGCGGCCGGCCGGAGTATGTCCTGTTAGGTTTAGCCATCCCTTCGGATTTACCGGCGGAATGGATTAACGGTTTTTTTTCAGGATTTCGTTCCTGTGCAAAGGATTGCAAAATATCTTTAATCGGAGGAGATATCACCCGGTCCAGGGATATCGTGATTTCCGTTACAGTAACAGGGCATGCATACGATGCTATCCGCCGCAGCGGAGCTTCACCTGGAGATTGGATCTATGTATCCGGGACCTTGGGCGATGCATCTATGGGCCTGCAATTACTCCAGTCAGGGGAATCGCCTGATGAGCATCCCCGAAAATTAAAGCTATACCGGGCTTTTCTGGATCCCAAACCCCGCGTAGAACTGGGAATCTACCTGGCCCAAAATCATCTGGCTTCGGCCATGATGGACCTCAGTGACGGCATCTCCAAAGACCTGCCGCGTTTATGCCGCATGAGTAAAGCGGGAGCTGAAATATGGGAAGAGGAATTGCCTGTATCAGATGCATTAAGAGAGCACAGCTCCCAGCCCATTTATCACGTCCTCCATGGGGGAGAGGATTATGAATTGATCTTTACTGTTCCCACGGAAAAAATGAACGCTGTCAGCGACATTGAGGATAAATTCAATTTATCTCGGGTCGGCCGGATAACCAAGCTGAAAGACATTATCTTAGTTAAATCCGACGGAGGGAAAACTTCTTTAAAACCGGAAGGATTTGTTCATTTTAGGCCCAGACGTTCCGGTCAATAGGATAAAAAATCGCCATGAAAGACAACCTGAGAAGGCCCGGTTTGATAGACTTTTTCTTTGTCCCATTTCACCGTTGTTGTCCCCATGCTGGTTTTGACATGAACGGTCCGGTCCGTCTCATCTTTCATAATGGCGGCCACGGCGGCGGCACAGGACCCGCTGCCTGATGATAAAGTTTCACCCACTCCGCGTTCCCAAAAAATCACTTCGATTTCCTTCCGGTTTATCACCCGGATAAATTCTATATTGATTTTTTTGGGAAAAAATGGATGGAACTCGATTTCATAAGCAAGAGTCTGCCATTCGATCCGGGTCGGGAAGCGATCGAAAAACAAGGCACAATGGGGATTTCCTAACGACAATAAAGTAATGGGATAGATTTTTTTTTGAATGGACAGGGGATAGTCAATGATTTTTTCGTGATGGCTGCTGTCGTCAAAGGGAATATCGTCCGAAGAAAAGCAGGGAATACCCATTTCTATTTTAATCTGATACCAGTTGTTCTGGTTGCTGATGAATTCACATTCCCGGCTTCCGGCTGTGGTGTTGAATAAGATTCGTTTCGGTTTGATTTTTTTCTGATGATAAAGATAGGCAGCGGCACAGCGCAATCCATTTCCGGATACAGCCGGTTCCGTTCCATCCGCATTGAAAATACGGAAGTCGATCAGTCCTCTGGCTTTATCTTTAATGTTGATAACCAGCAGGCCGTCTGCTCCCACGCCGGTATGGCGTTTGCAGATTTGTCGGGCCCGCACTTCCTTCTCGGTGATTCCCGGGGTTTCCCCTTCGTCAATGATAATAAAGTCGTTTCCCAAAGAATGAAGCTTGGTTATTTTCATTCAGGTATCCTAACGGTAATAAAAAAGTCCTGGCTGGGGCGGCTGCGGTACTCTCTCCGAATCATCATCAGGAGCGGATCCCCCGGATCGGAATTTTTCAAAAGGGTGTCCAGATCATCCAGAGAGTCAACTTTTCGCCGGTTGATTTCTAGAATCACATCGCCTCGCTGTAACCCGGCACTCTCTGCCACACTGAACTCTTTGACCTCGGTTATCAAAAGGCCTTCTTCCGTTTCATAACCCATCTGGCTGGCGAGGGAGGGACTCATTTCCCGGACTCTCAGTCCAATATCCTTTCCGGATTCCGAGGTGTCCTGCGTTTGGGCCGAAGAGGGTTTCTCTCCAATTTCAACCGCAATGGTTTCTTCCTTTCCGTTGCGGATAATAGTCATTTTGGTTTTAGTTCCGGGTTCAATATCGGCGATCTTGTATTGGAGGTCGCGGCCGTCTTCGACCGGATTTCCGCCGATGGCCGTGATGACATCATACCGTTTTAAGCCGGCTTCATCTGCTGGAGAACCGGGAGTCACTTCCGCAATCATAGCGCCTTCTTTATTTTTCAGATCAAGGAGCTTGACGTGATCTTCCGTGATTTCATAGACACTGACTCCTAAATAACCCCGGACAACCCGGCCTTTTTCCTTAAGCTGATCCACGACGGATTTGGCTAATTTGGATGATATGGCGAAACCGATACCGATATTGCCGCCGGACGGGGAGTAGATGATGCTGTTAATCCCGATGACTTTTCCCTGCATATTGATCAAGGGGCCGCCGCTGTTCCCCCGGTTGATAGCGGCGTCGGTCTGGATGAAATCCTGATAATCCAGTTCCTGGGTCAATGCGAAACGGCCTTTTGCACTCACGATTCCGGAGGTCACCGTGTGGGATAGGCCTAAGGGATTGCCTACAGCCAGCACCCATTCGCCCACTTTAAGCGCTTCGGAATCACCCAGTTCGGCATAGGGATGGGACTTAGCTTCGACTTTAAGAAGCGCCAAATCGGTTTCAGGATCGGCCCCGATGACTTTGGCCTGATACTTTTTTTCCTGCAAGGTGGTAACGGTCACCTTAATGGCGTTTCCCACAATATGATTGTTGGTGAGAATATACCCGTCCCCACTGATGAAAAAACCGGTTCCGCCGGCCCGGCTGCGGTATTCTCGTTCTCTATCCTGAGGCAGTCCGAAAAATCTATCCCAAAAATCATCAAAAGGAGCATCAAATCCAACGACTTGCCGTCTTTCGATTTTTTCCGCCACGATGCTGACCACAGCGGGGCTGATTTTCTCTGCGATGGATACAAAGTCAGGATACTGCATTCCTTGTACAGGGGGAGAAGACGCATACAACTGGGAGCTCAGCTCAGGTTCCGCAGCCGAATCTGCGGGGGTTGTTTCCGGAATATAAAAGAAAACGTATCCCGTTAAAAGTGCGCCCGCTAAAAAGCTTACAGCCGCAATAATGGTTATTTTTTTCATTGGATTAATCCTCCTTTGAAGAGTTCATAAAGTAGCATAGATTTAAACAAAATTCAATTTTAACGGGTCTAATCCAGCCCGGACTAATTTATAACACTTATTCCGTGTAATCGTTGCATTTGCCGTAATGAAATATGCAAAATGCAAACCCCAAGCCCCCAAACCGCTTAAGATTAGTGAATAGTGAATGGATTAGGAATGCATGTGCGGGTATTGGGTAAGCTGTAATTGTCAAAATACCTATTGCCTTGATGATATCCCGAAGTTATCATATTCCCAATATGACTAAGCGAAGAGGCTTCCTGGTTGTTTTCGAAGGCATAGACGGCAGCGGCAAGTCCACCCAGGCGCGGATACTGGCGGAAAGGCTGCAAATGAAAAGCTATGAGACCTGTTTGCTCCGTGAACCCTCCGACAGCGTTTGGGGGAGAAAGATCCGGGAAAAAGCACTCCGCAATCATTCGGTGAGTCCGGAAGAAGAGCTGCAGTTTTTTCAGATGGACCGACGTGAAAACGTTGAAAAAAATATCAAGCCCGCCATGGCGGATGGAAAAATAGTCATTCTTGACCGCTACTATTTTTCCACCATGGCCTACCAGGGCGCCAAGGGGATTGAGGTGGAAAGGATCCGCCGCCTCAATCAGAGATTTGCGGTTCCCCCGGATATCGTGTTTATCCTGGAAATTGCACCGGAAGAAGGATTAGCGCGGATTAAGGACCGGGCCGTAAAAAATCCCCTGTTTGAGAGGGAGGATTATCTCCGGAAAGTGGATCAAATCTTCCGCGGCCTTGCAGGTCC
>CAYRTV010000147.1:0-7084 GCA_964427225.1 uncultured Eubacteriales bacterium | reverse complement strand
CGAGCCGTCAGCCCGAGTGCAACGGAAACCGAAGAGGAGAAATACTTGTGGGTGGAGATCAATACCGACTACTATCCGAAGGATTATATTGAAGAATTCATTAAAAAGGATTCGGCGGCAAAGGGATTACTGCCGGTTTACATAAAAAATTATGACCGGGACAAAAAAATGCTGAAAAAATTTGTTGGAACGGAATTTGCCCGTCCGACAGAATCACAATTGCGGATGATGTATCCGGGGATGGAAGAATGGCAGCTGGTGGATTTGAAATATAAAAACGAAAGCGGCAGGGAAATAACCCAGACAATTCTGTATATTTATCTGGAAGGCAATTGGAGAGTGGGGGACAGAGGTGAGCTTGAAAATTAGCTTCGCTCTTCAGGATAGGACTTTCGTGTCATTTTTGATTTTAATTATAATAACCGCCACGGTGAGTGACCCGGTAATCCGGATCTTTGATTCTAACTTCTATCTCATTGTAGTCGGTTCCGGATGAACCAGCAGGTGTGTAATAGAGAATATAATACTTTCCGGCGGTTTCACAGCCCTGCTGGAAAGCGTGGTAGGGATTTTGAGAATTATCAACGACGCCTCCCGTGGCACGGGCCAGTTGGGTGAATGTTTTAAACACATCTTCCGATTGTTCCCGCATATCAATCCCGGTATGGCTGTCAATATTTTTATCCATAAAGATAAAATTAAGAAAAATGGAGGCGTCGGAAAAGGCACGCTGCAGGGCTAAACTATCCAGCCGGACTTGACGGCGGTAAAACTGCATCAGGTCTTGGACATCTCCAATAATATTAGGGCGGTCCTGGTACATCGTCAGCATCTGATCCATGATCCGGGCTTGAATTTCCGGGCGGTATTCTCTTTGGTAAAAAAGGAAAACGTTTTTTTGACCTGGAAATTGTTTGATCTGGGCGGCGAAATTAAGAAAAGTTTTCTCTTCAACGAAGCGGATAGTTTCGATTTTTTCCAAAGTGTTGCGGTAATTGGATAATAAGTATTCAATTCCCAGGTTCGCGTCCATGTTTGAGGTGTCGGAGATGCCGCCCATATGCGAGGTCCCGGAAAGACTGCGGACCAAACGTTTCAGGTCCCGCATGAGACCCCGGTATTCTGAAGAGCCGACTTTTATATCTTTCCGGACGATATCCGTCATTTCATCAGCCAGCTGCTTGGGGGACCGGGCGGTTAAAGCTTCCGGTGACAGGGTGTAATTTTGCCGGGGCGTCATAAGCACCAGAGAATCTTGCTGCGTGATGACCTCTGTGAATAAGTGGTCGATGGCATCGGCTATACGGGGATTATAATCGGTCAGCTGAAATAACAAATAGAAAACCCGTCGGGTATTTGGGTGAAATTCCCGGTACTCTTCCTGCCGCGAGATATGGGTTCCGTCGGCGCGGTACAGAGCATCAATTTTCTGTTTGAGCCCGTTCTCGAGCAGTTCAAAATCTTCGATGGTTAAATTGTCCACAAAGTTTCCATCTTCAAATACCCGGACCGGAACCTGGACACTGGGTGCCTTGCTTTGATGCGGGTCCTGACTCAACCCTAATAATTGAAGGGACAAGATAATAATAAAAACCGGCATACATTTTTTCATAATACTCTCCAATATATTATTTCTTCTATACAGAAGAATTTGAATCCCATAATCACCCTATCTTTTTTTCTTAAATCGCTCGTTATTATATCTCGTTATTATATATAAAACGAGGGGCAAACTCAAAACGTTTCATTCCGGCAAAATAAGTTCTTTGGGGGGAGTGAAGAACTTTTATTTAGAAAATTCGTATTTAAAAATAAAAGAATTGAGGAGGAGTGATGAAACGGTTTGGCGTTATAGTTGGGTTGCTTTTTCTGACGGGAACAGCAGCATTCTCTGCGGATGTAACTTACTCAGCTTATCATAATCCCGCCGAGGTCTATGACTTATTGATGTCCTGGCAGGATGAGCATCCCGGATTCAGCGAATTGATCACTATCGGGAAAACCCTTGAGAACCGTAATCTCGTGATTTTTCGATTGGCGGATGAAGATCCCGCTCTGGTGCCTCCGGAGAGCCGGCCCGCTGTGTTTATTTCCGCAAATTTTGAAGGAATCCACATGATTGGAACGGAAGGCGCTATCATGCTGATAGAAAAATTGATATCCGGCTTCGGCAGCGATGAAAATATCAACCGGATTCTTCAAGAGAGGACAGTGTATGTGGCTCCCCTGCTTAATCCCGACGCCGCCGCACTTTATTTCGCGGATGTTAAACAAGAACAGTCCTGGAACATGCAGCCGGTCGATGATGATACGGATGGAAATAAGGATGAAGATGGGCCGGAGGACCTCAATGGAGACGGCTGGATCACGCAAATGCGGGTTAAAGATCCGGAAGGCGAGTATTTGTCTCATCCCGCCAATCCCCGTATGATGAAAAAAGCGGATTCGGCAAAGGGAGAACAAGGAATATATAAGGTGTACACTGAAGGAATAGATAATGACGGCGACGGAGAAATTAATGAAGATCCGAAAGGCGGCATTGAATTAAACCGGAACTTCCCGCATGATTTTGAATATTTAAGCAAGCGGGCTGGAATGTGGCCGGTTTCAGCGCAGGAAAACATCGCGTTGCTGGAGTTTTTGACATCTAAACCTCAAATCGGCATGGTTTTGAATTTTTCGACCGAAAACACATTCCTCAATCTGCAGCAGACCGGACAAACCCGATCAGCCGGCGGTAAAGTCAAAGTTCCGGAACAATATGCTGAATTTCTGGGGCTGGACCCGGATGCCGAATACGAAATAAAAGAACTGGTTGAAATTTTGAAAGGTATGAACCTGGGCATTCCGATGGAAATCGATGAAAGCCTGGTGGCGATGATGCTTGGATTAGGTCCTGCTATGGATATTGACAACCAGGATCGTCCCTTCCTGCAGGCAGTCAGCGACGAATATAAAAAAGCGCTGGAGGAAGCCGGCCTGAATTACCCAGTCAATAGGGCGGAAGGTGTGAAAAAGGGATCATTTGCCGCTTATTGTTATTTTCAATATGGAGTGCAGGTTTTTTCCTCAGATTTATGGCGGATTCCCGAACCAAAAGAGGAAAAAGATGAAGAAGGATTGACCGTAGATAAGCTGAAAGAAATGTCATCGGAAGAATTTCTGGCTTTGGGAGAAGAAAAAATTGATGCCTTCCTCCGCAAACTGGGAGCACCCGACCGTTTTCAAGCGGCAATGGTCATGAAAATGGTGGAATCGGGTCAAGTCAATCCCGAAAGAATGGCCCAGATGATCGAACAGATGTCGAGGCCGGCCGCTGGTGACGGCGAGAAGCATCCGGACGCCTATATACTCGATTGGGCGGCGGCCAATTTGGACGGGACCGGTTTTGTGGAATGGGAAACTTTTGATCATCCGGACTTGGGAGAAGTGGAGATCGGAGGATTCATTCCCTACTTGAAAGTCACTCCTCCCCCAGGCCTCATGGAAAAGACTGTGGATTTTCATGCGGATTTTTATCTCGGCTTAATGGATAAGATGGCCGATTTTCAAATCGAATCGATCAACGTCGAAAAACTGGAAAAGGGCTTATATGAACTTGAAGTGACATTTATTAATAGAGGCTGGTTTCCCACCTCAACTGCGCAGGGGCGCCGGGCCCGCAGGGCCTGGCCCATCCGAGTTGAGCTGGATTTAAAGAAAAACCAGCATATTTTTTCCGGAAAGCGGATTGTAATGATTCCGTTTATAAACGGCAGCGGAGACACCCGAACCATAACCTGGACCCTTCGGGCTCCGGAAGGATCCCAGCTGAATCTGGATGCCGGAGCTCCTAAATTAGGGTTTTTGTCCAGGACTATTGAACTTCGCTGAAAAGGAGGATAACCATGCGTAGAAATAAATTAATCAATTCAGTCTTTATATTAGTGCTTTTAACTCTTTTTATCATTCCGGCGATAAACGCAGAAGGAAAGGTTCATCTGACATTTGATCACTTTTATGATCATGCGGAGTTGACCCGGTCTCTCCGGCAGCTGGAACAGGCGTATCCGAAATTCATGACAGTCGAATCCCTGGGGAAATCTCATTTGGGACGCGATATCTGGGCGGTCATCATTCATAACCCCGACACCGGGCCGGCGGAGCATAAATCCGGATATTATGTGGATGGAAACATCCATGGCAATGAAATCCAGGGGACCGAAGTCGCAATATACCTGGTCTGGTATTTGCTTGAAAATTACGGCGAAACCGAATTGGCCACCCGGCTGCTGAATGAAAGAGCGTTTTATATCATTCCCAGTATGAATCCGGACAGCCGGGATCATTATATCAACAAGGTTTCCGATCCCAATTCGCCCCGTTCCGGACTCATTCCTTATGATGATGACCGCGACGGGGTTGCAGACGAGGACCCGCCGGAGGATTTGGATGGGGACGGCTCCATTACTCAGATGCGTAAAAAGGATCCCCGCGGAAATTTTAAGATTCACCCTGAAGATCCGCGGATCTTGATCCCTGTCCGCCCAGGAGAAAAGGGTGAGTATATTTTACTGGGTCAGGAAGGCGTGGATAATGACGGAGACGGCCTGGTAAACGAGGACGGACTGGGTGGTTACGACATGAACCGCAATTACGGTTTCAATTGGCAGCCGAACTATGTCCAAATGGGATCCGGTTCTTTTCCTTTCAGCTTTCCGGAAACCAAGGCCACGCGGGACTTTTTACTGGCTCATCCCAATATTATGGGGGCTCAAAATTTTCATAATTTCGGCGGCATGATTTTACGGGGTCCTGGAGCGAAAAATCTTGGAGAATATCCCATCCAGGATCGGCAGGTATATGATTTTATAGGGAAAAAAGGCGAAAAAATTCTTCCCGGATACGATTACCTTGTTGTGTACAAGGATTTGTATACTGTGTACGGCGGGAGTATTGACTTTGCATACAGTGTGCTCGGGATTTATACTTTCACAAACGAGTTGGATATGGATATGTTTGAGTCGATGCCTTTCGGCCAGGAAGGGAGCCAGGATGCCAGTGTCCAGCGGATGCGAATGATGGAGCGGATGGTTGAAGAAATGACTTATCATGATTGGGTTTTGCTGGGAGAACAGTACAGCGAGTGGACGCCTTATCAGCATCCCGTGTACGGAAAAATTGAAATCGGGGGCGTGAAAAAATTCGGCCGCAGGGTGCCGCCTCTTTTCCAGTGGCCGGAAACCTGCCACCGGAATGCGGCCTTTGTTATGTACCATGCGGACCAACTTCCACGGTTAAAATGGGGAGCAGCCGCCGTTAAGAAATTAAACAACGGGATGTATCAGATCGATATTTCTATTGCCAATGACCGGGTCACACCTTCCATATCCTTTCAGGCACGGCAGAATCGGCTTCACCGCTCCGACCGGCTGCACCTTGAAGGTGCCCAATTGCTGGCTGCGGGAAATTTGATTGACAAATACCATGGCGAGACCAGCAGGGTGGAAACCAGGGATAACATGTTCTGGGTCAAAGATGGGATTCCCGGATTTGGAACAGTGGAATTCCGGTTGATCGTCAAAGGCAGCAGCCGGGTCAAGCTGACTTACGATTCACTGAAAGGCGGGTATTTGACGACGGAGATTGAGTTGAAGTGACCCCCAAGTCATCCTGAGGCCGACGAAAGCCAATAATATGTCATCCCCAGTGCGGTGTAAGCCGCCCGGGGGGATCTTAGACTGCATCGTATAGGAGATGAGTGAAAAGTGAAAAGTAAAAAGTGACAGCGGAGCTGTCATCCTGAGTGAAGCGAAGGATCTCAAACTGCTTCGTTTAAGTAAAAAGTAAAGAGTGAAGTGTAAATCAAAAATCAAAAATAAACCAAAGCCGAATTAAAGTGATATATCAATGTCTTTTTTGGAGAGAAGTAATTCAAAGATCTAAGGCGGCTTTGTTTTTATCTCAAATCTAAAACCTGAAAACCGCCTCAGAAACCGGATATTCTCTTAAAACGCACGAATGCTTTTAACGTGAGTGCAGCAAGCAGATCTTCATCCATACGTGTCAAATCATTTAATCCTTATGATTTGTCGGTTATAATATAATTAAGAGAAAAAAAATGACCAGCATCTACGGATTTTCGAAAAACGCGCGGAAGATACTGAAAGCCCGGTATTATATGCGGGACGAGGATGGAAATCTGCTGGACAAGAATCCCGCTGATCTGTTCCGCCGGGTAGCCGACGTTGTTGCCTCAGCTGAGAAAACTAAAGAAGAACGCCGGAAGTGGGCCGGCCGGTTTTTTGACTTGATGATCCGCCGGACATTTCTGCCGAACAGCCCGACTTTGACTGGCGCCGGGCGGGGACTCTGTCTCAGTGCTTGTTTTGTCCTTCCTATTGAGGACAGCATGGAATCCATCTTTGATGCGGTAAAAAAGGCGGCCCTGGTGCATAAGGAAGGCGGCGGCACGGGATTTGATTTCAGCCGGCTGCGTCCGCAAGGCAGTTATGTCCGCAAGACCCAAGGAGTGGCTTCCGGACCGGTTTCATTTTTAAAAGTCATTGACGCGGCTACCGAAGCCGTCAAGCAAGGCGGCACCCGGCGCGGAGCCAATATGGGTATTCTGCGGGTTGACCATCCGGACATAGAGAAGTTTATACAATTAAAAGAGAAACCGGGGCAGCTGGTGAATTTCAATATTTCAGTCGCTGCGACGGATGAATTTATGCAGGCGGTCCGCAAGCGGAGGAAATACAAGATAATTGATCCTGTTTCCGGAAAAGCAAGCGGAGAAAAAGATGCCGGAGATATTTTTGACCGCATTGTGCATGCCGCCTGGATGGGAGGAGATCCCGGTCTGGTTTTTATAGATCGGATCAATGCGGGTAATCCGACCAGGGGGTTGGGCCCTATCCGGGCCACGAATCCATGCGGAGAGCAGCCTCTGCATGATTATGAATCGTGCAATTTGGGCTCTATCAATCTCAGCCGTTTTTTTGACCGCCGCGGCCGGGATGAGTTCAATTGGGATCGTTTTGAAGAAACCATCACATCTGCGGTCAGGTTTCTGGATAATGTAATTCAGGTCAATATTTATCCT
>CAYRTV010000146.1:0-7101 GCA_964427225.1 uncultured Eubacteriales bacterium | reverse complement strand
GTTGAGCATAACTGATTTCTTTTGTTTCGTAACCAAGCCGTCGAAGGGTTATTTTATCTGCGCCCTTAAAAGCCGACACCTCAGCCTGGCCCTTTACGTTGGTTTCCGCCGTTGCCTCAGGAATGACGCTGATGAGTGAAACCAGTTCGATTGGTTCCTCGGTTTTTTTATCTTTAACCGTTAGAGTCTGAGAGAATGCCTCATAAGAAAATCCAAGTAACAGTAAAAACACAATGAGTGTTTTTTTTATTTTCATTTTAATGCTCCTTCTTCATTCACAGTGAAAAATATCAGGTGGTATACAAATGGGAAACCGGGAATCAGAGATATTCCATTCTCCGGTTTCATAAGGAGAGGTATTAAATAAATTGAGGAGGAGGCGTGGGCGGTTGAATACGAATTTGCGAATATGATTGAGAAAATTTATCTGAAGGTTTAATCAAAGATTTGACAATAGATATATTCAAATTAAAAGCAAATGTACAATACAATGATTTTAAGCTGGATGCCAGAAAAGCCTGTTCGGATTTCGATTTGCCGCTGTTTTTGAGCTTTTGGGACGCCAGCTCTTCCATTTTCAGGTTCAGCATGGTTTCCATATGATCATACCAGCACCAATAATAAACAGTATCCCCCGCTGTCTTTGTTTCAACAATGTCATACATTCTGTGGTTATATTCAAATTCCCGGGCATGCTCCCAACGCAGCTTTGTGCGGATGTCTTTTTTTGAGAATTGAAGCAGCACCAGCTCACTTTGGTCTATTCCCGCTTTAATTTGTTCCTGTACCTCCTGTTTAATCATTCTTTTCTTGTATTGAAACCAGGTGTAGGTGCCGACAACGGGATCAAATAAAACGCAGGAAAATAGGATGAAGGTAATGAGGCGCCTTAGAATACGCAACAGAAAACGTTTTATTTTCATTTTTTTCTTAGAAAAATTAACATATCCGCTGATGGACGTCAAGAATAGAAATATCAGATACCTTAGGTTTCCTCTTCAGGTGCCGGTTTCTCTTGCTCGAGCAGATCATCCAGTTTATCTCTCCGGCTGGACAGTTTATAGGCATGCCGCATCATATCCAACCAGGGATCGTCTTTCTGCCCCATCCGGGCAGGTATATTTTCAATGGTCCAGTCCCGGGGAGATACGCCCTCTTTGATTTCATTCCAATGAACAGGTGTCGCCACCGTTGCGCCGGGCCTGGCTCTGACAGAATACGGAGCGACTGCGGTGGCCCCGTAAGCATTGCGCATCATATCCAGGAATATGCGCCCCTTCCGCTTGTTCTTGCGCTCCTCAAGGGTATACTTATCCGGACTGCGCCGGACCATCACCAACGCGACATCTCTTGCAAAATTGCGCACTTCCTCAAAATCCGCACTTTGGTCCAACGGAACGATGATATGAAAGCCCTTAGAACCGGTTGTTTGGATCCAGGCCTCCATGTCCAGCTCCTTCAAAACTTCCCGGATGTCTTCAGCAGACTCACACACCGTTCCAAAATTGTCCGTGTTTTCCGGCGGATCAAGATCATAGATCATTTTATCCGGATGTTCCAAATCATCCACTCGTGACAGATAGAGATGATGCGTCAATACAGCCTGATTGGCCAGGTAGACCAAGGCAGCTTTACTATCGACAATGGGCGCATGAAAACGGCCCCCCTCCCGTTTAGGGAATTTAACTGTGTCAATCCAATCAGGAAAATAATCAGGAGTATCTTTATTGTAAAAACTCTCTCCCTCTAACCCTTCTGGAAAACGCTGCATGCTGACACCGTAGCTCTGCATATGCGGAACCATAATGCCGGCCATTTTTTCATAATAATCAATAACATCACCTTTGGTCAGTCCGGAATCAGGAAAAAAAACCTTATCCCGGTTTGAAATATCAATCTTATGCCCGCCTATCTTCATTCATTTCCTCCTCACAAATCCGCTGCCTGGCTTTCCGCTTCTTTATGAATGGGTCAGCCTGGTCAGCATCAGTTCCGTCCACTTCGGCATGGATTTTTTCTTTGCTTTCTATCTTTCTTTGTCCGTAAGTTGATTAATCAAATCTTCCAGATATGTCTCCATATTGTTTTAATGCAAGTTTTATTCCATGCCTCCTTAAGGTCTTTACGGCTTTTTACTGTTGGGCTCAGGATGATCCTTGCGGAACCGTCGTCCCGGGGGTAAAGAAATGTTTTATTTTACAGGACAAAAATGCCGCAGCTTATCCCCATGTGAAATCTTAGATTTTTCTGTATAATAATATAATCAGCTGCCAATTCAGGGATAGAAGGAAGATATTATGGCCACACAAAAAACGACTCATTCTGAAAAGCACCCAGCTTATATGAAGAGAATAAACCGCCTCAAGGAACGCGTCCTTAGTACCCATCCGGAAATGGACTTGGAAAACGCCCGGCTTTTGACCAAGGGTTTTGAAGAATCCGAAGGAGAACCTCTGGTCGTTCAAAAAGCCAAAGCGTTCCATAAGCAGTGCACAGAGAAAACAGTGAAAATTTATGACGATGAACTAATCGTTGGATCGTCCGGCAGCAAGATACGCGCGGGTATATTATGCGCCGATTCCTGCTGGTCCGTTCTCAATGATGAACTTGATACCATAAGCCAACGCCCGTATGATCCATTTAATCTGCGGAATGAAGACCGGGAAGCTTTCTTAAACGAGATAAAACCATATTGGCAAGGCCGTTCTAATTTTGAAGAGTGGCAGGTTCAGATTCCCGAAACGACCCGTGTTTTAAGAGATCACGGTATTGTCTATATAGACCGTAAAGCTGTCAGGGGCTGGGGGGAGACCACCGCCGGATACGAGTGGCTTATCAAAGAAGGGCTTACAGGTATTATGGAAACCGTAAAATCAAGAAAAGCCCGGTTGGATATAACCAAACCAGGCGATTATGAAAAAGATTATTTTCTCGAAGCTCTTTTAATCGCCGCTGAGGGAATCATTAAACTGGCGCACCGCTATTCAGACGAAGCAGAAAGATTGGAAAAATCAGAATCTGATCCCAAACGTAAAAAGGGACTCCATGAGATTGCAGCCGTATGCCGGCAAGTTCCCGAAAAGCCGGCCCGGACTTTCCGGGAGGCGCTGCAGTCACTCTATTTTTATCAAATCGCCATTTTCATGGAGCAAAACGCGGCCAGTTACAATCCGGGCCGCATGGACCAGTACCTCTGGCCTTATTATAAAGCAGACCTTGAAGCTGGGCAGATAACTCAGAAGCAGGCACAAGAGCTGCTCGATTGCCTGTGGATCAAATTCAGCGAACCCTGCCTATTCCAGGATGCAGCCACCGCGGAATTTGCAGCCGGATATCCCATGTTTCAAAATGTATGTGCAGGCGGAGTGGATGACACCGGCAACGATGCGGTTAATGATCTCTCTTACATGATTCTACAGGCGACCATGGATGTGCAGCTCTATCAACCATCACTCTCAGTCCGATATAACGCCGCCAAAAATCCCAATTCCTTTTTAAGAAAGGTTGTCGATTTGATCAGCCTCGGCACTGGATTCCCCGCTTTTCACAATGATGACATCGGCATTCGCATGCTGATGAACAAAGGCATTCCGCTTAAGGAAGCCTTTAACTGGAATCCGTGCGGCTGCGTGGAAACCAATCTTGAAGGCCGGCTGCGTCATTTTACCGCCCTGGCTGATATCAACCTGGGCAGTATGGTGGAATTCGCACTGCTGGATGGAAAGAACCGGAAAAGCGGAGATATGATCTCCGCCAGATCGGGTGACCCCCGCAATTTTAATTCCTATGATGAATTCTACAATGCGGTCAAAAAACAACTCGCCTACTCCGTTCGGGCGGTTGTGGCCGGAAGCCATGTGATTGATGAGATTGGGCTGCGCCGGCCCTGCCCTGCTCTGTCATTGACATTCAAGGAATGCATTGAAAACGCCAAAGATTACGCCTGGGGAGGAGCCAAGTATAATGCCGGCAACGGCATCATTCTAATCGGTGTGGCGGATCTAGTGAACAGCCTGGCGGCAGTCCGGCACCTTGTTTATGATTCAAAGCAAGTAACTATGGCTGAACTGCTTAACGCTTTAGACAACAATTTTGAAGGGTTTGAAGATATTGAGAAACTTTGTCTTGAGGCCCCTAAATACGGCAATGACGACGCTATGGTGGATGAGATTGCCGGGGACGTCTTCTCATATATTGCGGATGAGATCGAACAATACCGCAGTAAATACGGACCCATGACGCCGGGGATTCTGCCGGTTTCAGGTAACACGCCCTTTGGACTTGAAGTCGGAGCCCTGCCTTCGGGGCGAAAGGCCTGGAAGCCGCTCGCAGACGGGATCAGCCCCAGCGGCGGCACGGATTTTAACGGACCGGCTGCAGTCTTGAAGTCTGTCGCCCATATACCCCATGCCCGGTTCGTGCAGGGCACTCTTTTGAATATGAAGGTGGAGCCGGCTATGCTGCAGACGGAAAACGGCATCACCCAATTGATGGCCATGCTGAAAAGCATGTGTTCACTTGGTGTCTATCATGTGCAGTTTAATGTGATTGACCAGGACACCCTCATCCGCGCCCAGCAGAACCCGGATGAATACAGAGGTCTGCTGGTTCGGGTTGCCGGATATACAGCTTATTTTACCGAGCTTGGTAAAGATGTTCAGGATGAAATCATCGGTCGCACCGTGCAGCATGGCATTTCGGTAGGCTGAGTCGAATGCCGGCTGAAAACAGCATGTCCGGCTCCGTCCTGAGAGTCGAACGGTCCTCCATCCACGATGGTCAGGGATTAAGAACGGTTATTTTTTTCAAAGGATGTCCTCTGGACTGCCCCTGGTGCTCGACCCCTGAATCCAAGGTTTTTTCCTTTGAAAAAGGCTACGATGCCAATCTCTGCACAGCCTGCGGCCGGTGTGTCAGCACCTGCCCTGAGGGCGCCATCGGTTTTTCTGAGGATAAACAGTCGATTCAAACCGATGCAGACAAATGTATCCATTGTTTTCGCTGTTTCGAAGTATGCCCTAACAATGCCGTTAAAAAATACGGAACAACACTCACTGTCCCGGAGCTGATGAAAGAGATCAGCAAGGACGAAATCTTTTACTTCCATTCAGGAGGAGGGGTCACCTTGAGCGGGGGTGAACCGCTCTGCCAGCCGGAAATCGCTGCACGGTTGCTGAAGGAATGCAAGCAGCTCGGCATCCATACGGCAGTTGAAAGCAGTTTTTATGTGGAATATGAAAATATAAAAAAAATCCTGCCGCATCTAGACACTCTTCTTGTCGATATTAAGCACATGGACAGCCAAAGACATGAAGAATGGATCGGGAAAGACAATGCATTGATTCTGGAAAATATACGGAAAGCGGACAAAAGCCGCTATCCGATGGAAATCATTGTCCGGATTCCCTTAATCCCCGGCTATAATGATTCGGATGAAAACCTTCTCGATACTCTGAATTTTTGTCAAAACTTAAACAAACTCAAGGAAATCGAGCTCCTTCCCTATCACCGGCTGGGAAAGGATACCTACCGGCTTCTGGGAAAAGACTATCTCTGCATGGATATTGTGCCGCCCGGCAGCGAGCAGCTCCGGGACAGAGCCGCATTTTTACAAAAACACAGCTCTGATATAAATATAAAGACCGGCAGCGGATTTGTTTAAGTTGAACTCAGGAAGACATACCGTGTTGGTATATCTCAATTACTGCCCTGCTGCGAAGTCTTGAGCCTGCTGCATAACCCGGAAGAAATTATTTCCCCAGATTTTTCGAATTTCTTCTTCATTATAGCCGCGCTTGACAAGTTCTAAGGTAATATTGCCCATTTCGCTTGCATCCCGGCAATCAGCCAGACCGCCGCCGCCGTCAAAGTCAGATCCGATCCCGATATGATCGATTCCGGCAACCTCAACAATATGATCGATATGATCAACCGCATCAGCCACTGTGGCTTGGTTAACTGGGTAGAGCCGGTTAATATCAGCCCGTTCCTTCCGGTATGCAGCCTGGTCTTCTTCCGATTCCAGGCGTCCGCTGTATTTTGCTTCTAAAGCATCAATGGCTTTTACCCGTTCGGGATCCTGGGGAACGACTTTTATGTAATTACTGAGCAGGCAGAGCTGTATCACTCCCCCATTCTCAGCCAGGGCCCTCAGCATATCATCCGACATGTTCCGGGGATTATCACAAAGAGTGCGCGCGCTGGAGTGAGTGGCTACAATTGGAACCTGAGTTGCTTCAATCACATCATAGAATGCTTTATCCGATATATGTGATACATCAATAACAATACCCAGCCGGTTCATTTCCGCAACCACTTTGCGGCCGGCTTCACTAAGACCGTTATGTTCGGGGGTGTCATTCGCAGAATCGCAAATCTCATTGTTGCGGGCATGGCTTAATCCGGAAACACGGATGCCCTGATCATAATATTTTTTTATCAGGCTATTATCTAAACCGAGTGAAAATCCGTTTTCTATCGTCAAAAACACAGCACGTTTACCCTGTCCTTCTATCCGGTAAGCGTCATCGGGTGTCATGGCCAGTTCGGCTAGATCAGGATAGCTGTGAACAGCGTCCTTTATCATCTTGAAGCTTGCCATAGCGTTTTTTTTGGATTCCTCAAAGTCTTTTTGTGTCCGCTCCCCCTGGGATAGAAACGTGGCAAAACAAATCGCATCCACCCCGCCTTGTTTCATGCGGGGAAAATCCACCTGCCCGCCCCCTTCGGCCGGATCATTGACTTTTCCAATATCGTATTCCGGATTCAGCAGAAGGTTCGGAGAATCGACATGTGTATCCACAGTCATGACCCGGTCATGGATCTCCGCGGCCTTTTCTGTAATATCCACGGTCTCCTGAGTACAAGTTCCTGTTATAAACAGGAGAAACAATATCATGGATATGGAAAAAAATGGAATTTTTGCATTCATAACGCCTCTCTTTTTATTTATTTAGCCTGAATTATTCATAAAAAAATTGCGATGTTTTTGCATATTCATTTTTATCAGCGATTAACATGATTTGTATTGAAAGTTCAAATGGAACGTTTTTTATTTGCACATTTATATTATAATCGCCATTTTTTTACCCTTCAGGCGGG
>CAYRTV010000145.1:0-7131 GCA_964427225.1 uncultured Eubacteriales bacterium | reverse complement strand
CTGTGGAAGAAATCTCCAACCGGGACGGCTGGGTTGAAGTGCGAACGCCCGGAGGGCAGTCGGGCTGGATTCATTCGAGTGCTCTGAGAAAGGACGCATTCAATCTTTTAGCCATGAATCAGCCAGTCAAAACTCAGGCGGATGCCGATGAAGTGGCATTGGCCGGAAAGGGATTCAATAAGCAGGTTGAGGACAAGTACCGGTCTGATAATCCTGATATAGATTTCACCCGGGTTGAACGGATGCTCAAAATTCAGGTCAATCCTGGAAAATTGAGGGCGTTTCTTGAACAGGGGAAACTGGGTGAATTCGGAGGCCCGAGATGAAAAAGCATCACATTTGGCTGTTGGGAGTTTTAGCCCTGGCGGTTTTATCGGCGGCATGTGCTGAGCTGCAGGAGCAAATCGGATCAATAAACATTACGGAATCCGACCGCCAGACTTTACAGCGCACCGGGCAGACGTTAAGAAACAGCTTTTCCGATATCACCGAAGAGGAAGAGTATTACATCGGCCGGGCCGTGGCGGCTGTGATACTGTCCCGCTATCCGGTTTATCAAAATCAGGCTGTGACCGAATACGTCAATACCATCGGACAAGCCGTCGCGGTGTACAGCGACCGTCCTGAAATCTATTCCGGTTACCATTTTCTCGTATTGGACAGTGAAGAAGTCAATGCACTGGCGGCTCCGGGCGGTTTTGTATTTATCACAAAGGGATTGCTGGAGAGATGCCGGAATGAAGAAATGCTCGGGTGCGTGCTGGCACATGAAGTCGGACATGTGACCGCCAAACATGGGTTGAAATCCATTAAGAAATCCCGGCTGATCGATGCTTTTAAAATAATGGGGCAGGAGGCCGCCCGTAAATACGGCTCTCAAGAGTTGGCTGAATTAACGGCCGTGTTTGAGAATGTCCTGGGCGATATTGCGGAAAGCCTGATTGAAAGGGGATATGACCGCAAATACGAATACGAAGCCGATCAAATGGGTATGGAAATCGGAGCCCGCACCGGTTATGACCCCCGGGGGATGATTGCGTTTTTGGAAACCATGGCTGTCCCGGAGGAGGAATCAGGAAAAGGCTGGTTTGAGACCCATCCCGCTGCTTCCGACCGGATAGGGCGCTTGGAGAAAGCTGTTGGCGGGCTGGACGCAGGAAATGCGGGGATTGATATCCGGACCGGCCGTTTTAGCCGGATCGCAGGGAATATGAAATAACGGTGTATCATTTTCGAACTAACCTGAATAGATCAAGCTGATAAATGATTAAAAAAAAGTGGTTCCGAGGATCACTCCTTGGCCTGGTGGTTTTCGGTTTGACGTTAGGACTCTGGACGACCGGGGCATTCCGGGTTCTGGAGTGGAAGAGCTGGGATCTCAGACTGCGTTTGCTCGCTGACCCGGATGCCGCGGACAAGGACATTGTCTTGATTCTCATCGATCAGAGCAGTCTCGATCTCTATTCTGAACAGCAGGGAATTGCCTGGCCATGGCCGCGCCAAATGTATGTTCCCATCATCGAATACTGCCGGGGAGGAGGGGCCCGGGCTGTTTTTTTCGACCTGATTCTATCCGAGGATTCCGTCTGGGGAATAGAGGATGATCTGGCCTTGGCTGAAAGCATGCAGTCCCGGAAAGGGGTTTTTCTCCCGGCCCATTTCAGCCGGAGGAAAAATCAAAGCGGCATCGAAAAGATTCCAGTCCGGTTTAAACTTGATTTGGATGTCAAGCCGGGTAAAGCGGCGATGCCCGCTGATTCGGTCACGGCACCGCTCAATATATATTTGAATGCCGTCCAGGGAATCGGCAATGTTCAAACGCCGCCGGATGATGACGGGATTTTTCGCAGGCTTCCGCTGCTGGCAGCATGGAGGGATGCCTTCTACCCTTCGCTGCCTCTGGCGATGTATGCATATCTTACGGGAGAGGCCAATATAAAACAGCAGCCGCTTGACCGGGATGGAAGGCTGATCATTCGCTATCACGGTCCGGCCGGAGTGTATGCGCGTTATTCCGCTGCCGGGGTCATCAATTCCTATGCCCGGGCACAGCTGGGAGAAATGCCTCAAATTCCGGCGGACATATTTAAGGATAAAATCGTTTTGGTGGGAGGAAATGCACCTGGAATTTTGGATCTGCGGCCGACCCCGTTCTCTCCGGTTTTCCCGGGGGTGGAAATGCAGGCCGCCGTCCTTGATAATTTAATTAATCACAATGCTGTTAATCCGGCTCCTTTCCCGGTATCCGCTTTTTTTATGTTTTTCCTGGCTTTCGGCATCAGCCTGGGCACGACTTTTTTATCCCGGTTTCGGACGCAGGCGTTTCTGGCTGGAGCGTGCCTTTTGGTTCCGGCTGCGGCAGCGGCCGCAGCCTTTTGGTCCGGCATGTGGCTGGATTTTATTCCTCCGCTTTTTTCGGCCTTCCTGGCATTCACGCTGGCGGTTTTTATGAATTACCGGGTGGAAGGCCGTCAAAAAAGATTTATCCGCCAGGTCTTCAGTCACTATTTAAGCGGCCATGTGATCGAACGGGTTATAGCTGATCCCGGATTGTTGAAGCTGGGGGGCGAGCAGCGGGACATTTCTTCATTTTTTTCGGATATAGCCGGATTCACGTCTATTTCAGAGGGCCTGACTCCGGAAAAGCTGGTGCAAATGCTGAACCGGTATTTATCCGAGATGAGTGATATCATTTTACAAAGCGGGGGCACTCTTGATAAATATGAAGGAGATGCCATTATTGCCTTCTGGAATGCCCCGCTGGACCAGCCGGACCATGCCTTTCGTGCGTGCCGGGCGGCACTCGAATGCCAAAGGAGGCTGGATGAACTCCGGCCCGGATTCACGGAATCATTCGGGCATGATATTCGAGCCCGGATCGGCATCAATTCTGGTCCGGCGGTGGTTGGAAATATGGGCTCGGAAAACCGGTTTGATTATACCGCCATGGGGGATACCATTAATTTAGCGTCCCGGCTGGAAGGAGCCTGCAAAGTATATAAAATCAATACGCTGATAGGAGAAAAGACCCATGCTCAGACCCGGCAAAAAATTTTAACGAGGGAAGTTGATTTAATAAGAGTTGTAGGCAAATCTCTGCCCATACGGATTTTTGAACTGATCGGATTAAGAGGCGATGTTCCTGAGGAAAAAAAGAATGCCGTCGCAATTTTTGAGAGCGCTCTGGCATCTTACCGGGCCAGAGATTGGAGCCGGGCTGAAGATGAATTTCTTATGCTGCCGAATGATCCGGTTGCGGTATTGTACCTTCAGCGCCTGCAAGGGATGAAAGCATCTTCTCCGCCGGATGACTGGGATGGGGTGTTTGACTTAACATCAAAATGAGACCAGGGGGAAATATGAAGGGAAAATTATTTTTTAATTACTGGGGCGTCCGGGGGACAGCGCCGGTTTCCAACCGGAGCGGCATGAAATACGGAGGCCGCACCATCTGCACCCAAGTCATCAGTGACACTCTTGATACGGTGATTGTGGATGCCGGGACCGGAATCATCAACCTCGGTTATCATCTTCAGCAGGCCATCAATCTCAAGTCCAGCCGGATTCATCTTATTTTCACCCATTTCCATCTGGACCATATAATGGGCCTCCCTTATTTTGCTCCGTTATATCATCCGGGCGTCTTTGTGGATTTTTATTCCCCGCTGAGCCAGGAGGAAACCATAGATTATTTGTCGGCCCTCATGCGGGGCCGTTTCTTCCCGGTGGACTTCCTGGATACCGGATCACATAAAACCTTTCATCAGGTCGGTGAAGCGGACTTTAATGTGGAGGACCTGATGGTAAGCAGTCTTCCTCTGCGGCATCCCCAGGGTTGTCTGGCTTACCGCTTTAAATACGGTGAGAGGACGGTGGTAAGTGCCACGGATGCGGAATACGCACCGGGGGATTTGGGAGAGGATCTTCCTGTTTTCTGCCGGGATGCGGATATTCTGCTGTTCGATGCGATGTATTCCCCCGGAGAGTTCAAGGATAAAACCGGGTGGGGGCACAGCTCCTGGGAATCAGCGGTGGAATTGGGGAAAAAGGCAGCCGTCAAAGAAGTGGTGTTGGGCCATTTGCATCCAAATTATTCGGATCAGGAATTGGATACTCTCCTGGAGCAGGCCCAGTCGGAATTCCCAGCCGCAGTTCTCCCGGATGAAAAAACCGCCGTAGAGAGAAAATCATGAAATCAGCCGGCCGCATTTTGGTCAGCCGGATGCTGTTCCCGGCAACAGGAGTCCTCATCCTGTTGGTTTTAAGGTCAGACCTGATCAGAGAAAACCTCGTTACAAAACCCCGAATCCACCGCTGGCTGGATGCGCTTTTTATTTTCTTTATTGTGTTTTTTATGCTGCGGCTCTTGGATGCGTTGGCCCGGAGCTGGTTTAACCGGCGCGGGCGCTGTTTTCCTTTGCCGCGGCTTTTGCACAGCGTCATTTTGGGGATTCTTTATTTAGCGGCATTTTTCATCATTCTCAGGATCGTTTTGGATGTCAACATCACTCCGTTTTTAGCTACATCCGCGCTCTTGACCATGATATTAGGCCTGGCTTTCCAGGACCTGCTGCAGAATATCATCTCAGGTTTGTCCCTTCATTTCATTAAATCTTTTAACAAGGGAGACTGGATTCAAGTCGGAGAAAGAGAAGGCGTTGTAGTGGAAGTCAACTGGCGGGAAACCAGGGTATTCGACCGGTATTCTAATGTGGTCGTGATTCCCAACAAAGCCATTGCCATAGAGAAATTGACCAATTTTTCTTATCCCACCCGGACGACAGCTTTGACCATACCGGTGCGGATTAGTTACACAGCCTCCCCGTCCGACGTATTTGAGGCTATGACACTGGCGGCCCGCGATTGTCCGGAAGTGCTGGAAAGGCCTCAGCCGGAAGCCCTTCTACTGGCATATGAGGATTTCGGCATCAAGTATGCGGCCAAATTCTGGATATCCGATTTCAGCAAAAAATACACAATAATGGCCGAGGTGGGCCGGAATATCTGGTACCGGTTTCAGCGGTCCGGCATTGAGATTCCATTGCCTTTGAATGATAAATTGCAGGAAGTTCTCCATATGTCGATTCCGCAGCAGGCGAAGCCGGGGGAACGGGAAACCGAGCGGATATTTTCCGTGCTGCAGCGCTCCAATTTTTTGCGGCAAAGTGAAGAGCGCGAGCTGCTGGTATCCAAGGAAACTCTGCGTGATTTTTCCCGTGAATTGCGCTGGCTGCGGTTTGCTCCCAATGAGATGATTTTCCGGCAGGGAGATCGCGGGGAAACCTGTTATGTGGTGGCTTCGGGACGCATAAAGGGGTCCATCCGGACGGTGGAAAACGGCAAGGAATTGACCACGGAATTCACTGTGGAACCATACCGTCTTTTCGGGGAAATGTCTCTTTTTACCGGCATGCCGCGAACGGCTGCAGGCCGGGCGGAGGAGGAAACCCGATTGATTGAGATCAGCAAAGATGCTTTTGCCGGATTGCTGCAGAAACAGCCGTCCCTGGCAGAGTCTATCGCTGAAATCATAAGCCGGAGAAATCAGGAAAACAGAGAAAATCTGGAAAAAATCCGAGAGCTGTCCGATGCCGAGATCAAAAAAAGCACGGACAAAAAGTCGATTCTTGCGCGATTGAAAAGCTTCTTCAGCTGATCCATCCTGTCATCCCCAGGCCGCGCCAGCGGCCGTGGGGATATCAGACTGCCTCGCTTAGTGAAGAGTAAGAGTAAATCAAAAAAAAAACCAATGCCGGATATGATGAAACGTAATTCCATCATTCGTTACTTCCCGTGGATGGTTTTAAGCGTTTTGCGTTTCGCGTTTTGCAAAATCTCCAACATTGGATTAAGGTAAGGTCGCCGGTTGAGATTTGAGATAAATCTAGTGTAAAATAGCAGAGCCATTCTGATACCCCTGTAGCTCAGTATGGATAGAGCAATGGATTCCTAATCCATGTGTCGCCGGTTCGAGTCCGGCCAGGGGTACTCTCTTTCCTTTTTGATCAATATCCGCACCTAAAATGAGATGATGTATCAATTGTGAACATAGGTTTATTCATAAAAAAACCAATTGACCTTTAAAAAAACGAGAAAAGCTTGGCATAAAAATTGCATTTCATATATAGTAATGTTAAAAATATGCATAAAAATAAGAAAAAGGGAGCAAAAATGATCAATTTAAAGAAAATCCGGCTAGGAATTGTACTTATTTCCCTATGTTTACTGCAGATAACTGTTTTTGCGGATACGCAAACCTACCGATTTACTTCACCAGGCCATCAAATCGATGATTCAGGCTCCGGCAGGCCAATGATTGTGATGGAAGATTTCGGAATGCTCCCCATTCCGGGATATCCCCAGCTCCCGGCGAAAGTCTATAATATCGCCCTGCCGCCGCAGGCGGATTTTGATTTTCTTAATCTTCAGGTCGTCAGCCGGACCCAGGCTGACCAGGGAATCTATGACATCCCGCCGGCTCCGCCCATGGCGGTCTGGGTCGACGGGCAGCAGATAATTCAGGATTATGAGGATGTCTATACCCGGGATGAATTCTTTCCGGCTTCGCCGGTGCAGGTCATCGGAACCGCCCAGATGCGGAAGTGGCGGTATATCCGAATTTTATACTGCCCTTTTCAATTCAACCCGGTTACCAAAGTGTTACGAAAGGTGTCGGATGTTTCTTTTCAAGTCAGCCATGTCCCTGCGGCCGGGACCATTGTCCCGGATTCTCTTCTCGCAGACAGTGTCATGGATCAGCGCGCCGCTGATATTCTCTATAATTATAAAGAAGCCGCTTCATGGTATAAACCTGATTCCATACCTGCTGGGCCTTCGGTCACCTATGACTATGTCATCATCACCAACAGCTCTATTCAGTCCGCCAGCACGCAGCTGAGTAATTTCACGTCCTATCTCAGCGGCAAGGGATTTAATCCTTTAGTCATAACAGAGAGCCAATACAGCGGCCTGACCGGCCAATCCCCCAATGGCACAGCTGAGAAAATCAGGCAGTGGCTGATCAATAATTATTCAGCCTATAATATTGAATACGTGCTGCTGATCGGCAACCCCCATCCATCCACCGGCAACGTTCCCATGAAGATGTGCTGGCCGCGACGCGGTGAGAGT
>CAYRTV010000144.1:0-7154 GCA_964427225.1 uncultured Eubacteriales bacterium | reverse complement strand
AGATGGACCACAGATTTAAACCGCCTTTAAGACCGGACATAAACAGGATTTTACTCCCGTCCGGAGACCATTGCGGAGCATCCCGGCCGCTTACTATAGATGAAATCGAAAGGAAATCCGGAGCCGCTTGGGAAAACCCAACGGAAGGATTAAATGCCAGAATACCGACTGATAAAATCAGCCACAATCTCATCCATGTCCATTTTTTGACTAAATTCATTTATCTCCCCCTATTTGATCTTTATCTTTTTTTCGCCGTAGCCCACCAGTTCCAGCCATTCTTCCGGGTAACCCACCCGTATATTTTCGGCGCCTTTATTGACGAGACCGTCTGTATATTTCACAACCAAATGGTCGGCTAATGTCCACCATGCATCGACCACTTTCTGCGCCATGACATTCGAATAATCGGTCAGAAATTGCCGGCATTTCGTGGGATTTTCTTCATATAATTGAAGAGCCGCATTTTCAATATGCGGCTGCATATCAAAAAAATCACCTTCAATTCGGTTATAGGCGGCCCGGATATCCTCTATCATGTAGCTGAATTTCAAATCCGCCCAATTCCCTAAGAAATTAAAGGCCCACCATGCGGAGTTCCGGTCAAAAACATCTTTCCTTCCTGTTTTAAAGGATTCAGGCACATCTTCGATTCCGCAATAGAGGGGCACATAGCAAGATGTTTTAGGATCATCCTCGCCGAACCAGGCCAACCCGCCGATGCAGTCCGGAAGCCAGTCCCTCGATTGGGACACAAAAGAATAGCTGCATTTGTTATAGGTAATCGGCCGTTCCCACCCTATATATCCGTTTTCGAGATAGCCGGTGGGCACATTATACCGGTTGGGTGTGGCAAAGGGACCGGCAGCCAATCCTTTGCTTAAATCATATTCGGTGCCTTGATAATAATCCCTGTGAATGGACATCAGCGTTTGAACGGCTACTTTTTCCGCCGGTTTTACCGAAAAGGGATAGCCGTCTCCGTCTTCAGGATCCAGATTCTCCTGGGGAGCCAGGAGACTCAAAACCCGCCATTCCCTCCTCCGGGTGTACCGGTAATAGCCCATATTGATAGGATCGTACACATCATTGAAGCGGAAAGAACCATCTTTTTCCGGATCATACCAGCCCATTTTTTCAGCCAGGGATATCACGTTTTCCGATGCCATATAATTGTCCGGGTCATCCAGACGCAGTTCTCCTATCCGGCTGCGGTTAGCGCTCACGGACACTTCCCCGTCAGGAACCCTTCTGGCCGCCCAGACCGCCCCGGTTTGCAGTGGTGTAGATCCAAATATTTCAAAAACCCATGCCTCTTTGGTATCACATACGGTAAGACACTCTCCCCCGTCGCTGTATCCGTACCGGGTCGCCAATGCCCCCATAATATGTATGGCTTCTCTGGCCGTCGACGCCCGCTCCAATGCGATTCTTTCCAAAGTCATGATATCCATCATCCCATTCGGATTGTACAGCTCGCGGCGGCCGCCGATTGTGGTTTCGCCGATGGCCACCTGTTTTTCATTCATAAAAGGATAAGCAATATCGAACCGGGAAAATGTTTCCGCAACTTCGGGAATTTCCCCGGATTGTACCGCGGGATTCTTTTCCGCTCCCCGGCCTCCTCCTATATATACTTTTCTCATTTCACCCGGTTCATGTTTACGTCCCGGAATGACATGAAGACGCATCTCAAAAGGGCCGTCACAGGAATGGGTGGTCATGACCGACCCATCCACAGAAGCACCCTTGCTTACGATAATAGAGGTACAGGCGTACTTTTCCATCTCTTCCGCGAAATGAAAAACCGTTAACAGCAGCGGAAGGAAAATGATCATCAAACATTGTCTCAATCGAACTTTCATATTGCTTTTCTCCTTAAATCAGTCATTTGTATGAATCAGGATAAGTTCTTTTTGCGGGTCAGAGAAGTAGGTTATCCCTTCTTGGGTTAAAACACCGTCATCCTGTCTTGTCAAACCAATGGTTTTATCAAATGCTTCGATACGTCTGGAAACACCCAGCTCAACGGCAAACAGCATCACCGGATCCAGCGTCAAATGAACCCGGTCTCCGTATCTATGGGGATAATCCGGATATATTAAGGGCCCGATGCCGTGCACCGTATTTCCGATTGTGTGCGCTCCAACCCATCCCTGATATTTATCTTGCTGATTAAGCCAGGCCATGGTTTCCCGGTAGATATGCAGGGCCTTTTTTCCAGGCTGCATGTTTTGTTTGAGCTGCTCTGTGAATCTCAAACTGAAATCAAACAAGTCCTGTATCTCTTTCGGCGCAGAGGTTTCTCCCGGCCTCAATACATAAGCCTGCCGGTTGATATCAGAACAATAGCCTAAGTATTTGACCCCAAAATTGATATCAATAAAATCTCCGGGTTCAATAATGATTTTGGACCGCACCTTTTCACCTTTGTCCACCGGAACACCGTATGGACAAGCGCCGGGCCAGCCCGGCTCGACTCCGTGCTCCCTCAATTTATCCCGGTAGGCCCAAAAGATATCTTCACCCGTTGTTTCGCCCGGTCTTATATATTCCGGTGTCAATACCTCCGCATGAATCTGCTTGGCGATTTCATAAGACCGCCGCATCAGCTCAATCTCTTCCTTTACCCGGTGGGCCCGGAAATAGATAATGAGCTTTTCCGCGGAAACCAGGCGTCCGGAATACTCCGGCCCTATGGAATCTTCCAAATATTTTTTCATCTCATGCGTCAGACCGTCACACATCGGGATTGTCTCAGAAATATTGATGCCGATTCGTTCCGGATCATGCTCTTCGACCGCTTTCTTCAAGTGAGGTTTTAATCCTTCTCTTCCATATACGATGACGTCATCATATATCCCGGTCTGAATGATATCGCCCAAATGCGTCCCGATCACAATACGGGCGATTCGCTCGGTCCCCGTATCCACAAAAACATACGCGTTCCTGTGTCCGCCGATGCCTCCGCCTATATCTTCAAGAATGGGATCATGATTGTTTTCCCGGCTCATGGTGATCCACATATCAATATTGTTTTTGCGCATCGCAGGGAGCAGAAATCTGTCTATTTTTTCTCTGGCAATACGTGTCTTTAATTCCCACTCCGCTTTAGTTAAAACCTGCCCAAAGCTGATGCTTGAAAACATCGCAAAGAGCAGGCACAAAGATTTAACTTTCTTTTTTAACATTTGATTCTCCTATCCTGAGCTATTCATGAAAAATTTCGATGTCATATGCATAACACATCCGGAATAATGAAAATGATTCAACATGTCATTATGAGGCCTGCGCCAGCATACAAATTGTCATACCCATGACGTGTTAACGGCCGTGGGGATCTTCGAGTGCTTCGCCGAAAGAGTCGGTTCCGTTTCTCGTAACGCGGCCTGGGGATGACAGTTTGTATGCTGGCGCAGACCTAAGGATGGCATCTGGATTTATTTTCATTGTTCCAGATGTATATGCAAATGTATACTTCATAGTATAAATGTATTGTATTTAATATATGATATAAAAACAAATATGGAGTGAGCCGGCCAGGAGATTTTCAATCCGGATGCCTGTTAAAAAGAAAATTCAAGCCCGGTATATATGGATCGTGGTTTGGAGGGGCCGTAAACATAGCCCGCGTCGCGGTATATGCCGACATCCAAGTCATCCTGATAAGAATTGAAAAGATTAAACACACCGGCAAAGACATCGATTTTGGTTTTATCGTTCAGGGAAAAAGTCCGGGTGAGCTTGGCATTGAGCACATAGAACGGATCGGACGTTTCCAGCCGGTCTTCTGGAATATAGCCCGCGAAATGGGGCACCTTCATGCTGCCGGTATATTCCAGGGACAAGTCAACATCCACAAGGTCCGGATTCATGTAGTTGAGAGTGATATACCCATAAGTGTCAGGCGTCCGGAACAGATCCCGGGAACCGAAATCCGGTTCCGGCTCATCCAGCCGGCTTCGCTGCCAGGTGCCGCCCATCATCACATTAAGAAAAGAGCCGAACTGATAACCGATTTCAGCGGAAACGCCATATACCTTGGAGCTTGAGCCGTTTATTCTTTCAAAAACAAGGGCATTTTCACGGGGATCAAATTCCTTCTGGGTTAAAATAAAAGTATTTGTCAGCAGAGTGTAAAACCCTTCGATACTCATCTGAAGATTGTTCTGGCCGACCTGGCGGCCGAAGTCCAGCCCGGTGCTCATACTGTAGGAAGATTCTTCTTCGAGATCCGGGGCATTTCCAATGATCATACCCTCGCCGCCCACCTGAGTTATATGGAGGTCTTCATCAAAAACCTGAGGGGCACGGAATCCGGTTGAGAAAGTCGTTCTCCAGCTAATATCATCAGACAGGTTAAACAGCAGGCTCAGTCGCGGATTTAATATGAGATCTGAAACCAGCGAGTGTTTGCTCAACCTTAATCCGGCCAGCAGGGAAAACAATGAACTTAATTTCACATCATCCTGAAGGAAAAAGCCGACTTCATCGTAATGATCATCAATCTCCCGGCCGTAACCCAATGCCTGGTCTTTGATCCGCTCCCCTTTATACTGAATTCCTCCGCTGAGTAAATGGCTGCCCGCTTGGTAATTCAGCTGCCCATTGATAAACAAAACCGGATTTTTTGACGCCCCATAGGCATTGAGGTCCTGTTCCGCGCCATAATACGAATCGCGTTTGGCATCGACATAGGAGAGGCCCACGTTGTAAAACAACCGGCTGGATAGATAGTGATTCCACTCCCCGGAAATCCCGTTCAGATCGGTGTCGACGGCCTCGGCGATATCCGCTTTATGCGGCGGCAGGTCGAATTTGTTGCCGCCGCGCCGTTTTTCCGTAATCCGATAAAAACTTAATTTGAATTTCCCATCGACATTCGGAAAATAATTATAAAAATTGAATCCAAAATTGGTTCCGCTCATTTTCCCAACCTCGGAAAAGCTGTCTTGATTGATATCCACCGGCTGCCGGTCCTTATAATTTGCAAAAAGGAAAGCTTTGGTCTGGCCGTCATTGGTGACAAATCCGGTGCGGAATCCAGCGTTAGTCAGCGGTTCACCCTGCTGAAACTCCTGATGAACCTGAAAGGTCGAGCTGTTATCCATCGGTTCTTTAGTCTGCACGTTGATGACCCCGGCCACAGCGTTGCCTCCGTAAAGAGCCGAGCCTCCTCCTTTGACGATTTCAATCCGGCTGAGCATTTCAGCCGGAATCTGTTCCAGCCCATAAACGCCGATCATGGAACTGAAAATCGGTGAGCTGTCAATAAGAATTTGAGAGTACTTTCCTTCCATCCCATTGATGCGCACCTGGGTGAAATTGCAATTCTGGCAATTATTCTCGACTCTTACTCCTGTGGTGAGTGAAATGGCATCAGCCAAATCAGTCGCTTGTTTCTGGTCAATTCTCCGCGCGGTAATGACTTGGGTTTTGACCGGCACTTCCATATAAAGTTTTGGCGTACGCGTAGCTGTTACAACAACTTCTTCAGAAATCGTTTTCATTAATGTGATTGTGAAAGATTTATGGTCTTCATTCATCACAAAGGAGTCAGATCGATAATCCATATATCCTTCAGCATAGACCTCAAGATGATATTGGCCTGGGGGAACGCCTGAAATCTCGAACCTCCCATGCTCATCGCTTTCCGTGGTCTTTCCTAACTTAGGAATCAGAACCAGTGCTCCCTGGATAGGACCGCCTTCATAGCCTTTAATGTCCCCGGTTAACTTGAAATTAAGTTCAGCTGCAGCTAGAACCGGCTGTGCGGCGACAAATGTTAAAAATCCTAACAGGATGATAGACATGCAACTCGTTTTCCGCATCGTTTCCTCCATATACATACGAATGTGTGTTTTTTAAATAATAAGTGGATGTGAGGAAATTATGCAGACGGCGGAGAGCGCGATAGGGGCGTGATAAACGTATTTTGAATGTATATAAAGGAATAATCGTCTTCAAGTAATCCTGTAGCCGCAGGCGGCGGCAAATAAAAAAAATGGATATGGCTGGTAGTGAAACTGGATTTTATAAAATGGCAGGCAGGACAGGTGTCCGTGTCCTTAAAATTAGGCTCCGTATGGAAAAAATTGACAAAAAGAGTGATCGAAAGAAAGGAAAATAAGATCAGCAACAGGGATAATCGTTTATATCTATTCATCACGGCACCACTCGCATAATAATAACGAAGAGAACCGATAGTGTCAATCGGCAGGCCGGACTTTAGGATACAATCTTAGACCGGCCGCAGCTCGGCAAAGCTTTCCCAAGTCGCCAATGGAATTATTTTTAGTGCAGGAAGAAATTTCATTTTATCTTCCAACTATTTGAATAATTTTCAAACTATCATTCAATCCAAGGCAGAAAAGTATGGGCGGAGGGATCATTCGTATTGTTGTCGGCCGACGCCCCAATCACAAACAAATTTCCGCCACCGGTATGGTGAATCATATAGATAAAGTTGTTGCTGTAATTTCCAGTCAGTCCGGCTTCCGTAAAGGGATCGAAGGCCTGGAAGTCATAAGCGGAAAAACTTTTGATGAAACTTGATCCAATAAAATTGCCGTTATTATTTATGACAGAGAACTCAACTACAATGCTGCTGTTGGTATTATTATAACAAGCTATGGATGACCGCTTATTAGAATCCTTAGAAAGATTCAAAATGGCTCCAGTCGTAAGTGTGGAATTGATTGCCTGACCCATGACATTGTTTATACCGTTAAAAGACTTGGCATAACCGCTGGAATGCCATGTGCAGCCATTTGCCTGGAAATTATGCAAGGAATCCTGTGCAAAAAGAATTAGAGTGCCGACCCGATTGTAATAATCAAACGACGTATCAATGGTTTCCATATAAGAGAGTATATTGCTTGCTTTGAAAATTTGTCTTTGGTCCAGAGTGACACCATAATCAACCGGCCGGCAATCCCCACCGCCGTAATAAAAGGTTCCATTTATTTCGGTGTTATCTGAGCTTGCTGTAATTTGCACTTCAGTTTGCCAGGTTCCACCGCCCGCAGAAGCCGCCCAAATTGCTTCAGGTATTAGTTTTATGGCATCAAGTGAATTCTCATAAGTCTGGGCGGACAGGAAACCGACTGCTGACAATACTCCCAAGAATAATCCTAATAACCTTTTAGACATGT
>CAYRTV010000143.1:0-7169 GCA_964427225.1 uncultured Eubacteriales bacterium | reverse complement strand
CGGGAAAGCTGGAAAGCTATGTTCAGCGGATCATTTCTGGGAGGATACGTGTCTCTGATCGCCTGGATGGCCGGCATGAAGTATGCGCAAGCTTCAGAAGCCTCGGTTCTCAATCAGATGAACACCATTTTCATCTTTGTCCTGGGTATTATTTTTCTCAAAGAAAGACTCACTCCCAAAAAAGCCGTGGCATTTATTCTGGCGGCAACCGGGGTTGTTCTCGTCGTCTTTTTCTAGAGATGACAACCAGCCATTAATCCAATGTCATCCTGAGTGAAGCGAAAGAACTTATACTGCTGCGCAGTCCTCTATACGGCTCTCTGCTGTCACTTTTCACTTCTTACTGATTTTACTGATTGTTTTCCGCGATGGTGACATCCATCCAGACACAATACTGTTTGGGAGCATTGCGCCGCAGAGCGGCCATTTCGGCTGATCTTGAGCTGACTCTTCTTTCCGCCGTCATGTTGCCGACTCCGCCGGCGCTGGATCCGGCGCGTGTGCTCATCCGGCCCATCCGGGAAAGCCGGGCCTGCTTCATTTCTTCGGTCATGCCCCCCCATTCATAGGCCAGCTTAATTGCCTGCCCCGGCTGAGCTCCGATACCGAAAGCCGTTTCCTCCGGTCTTTCCAGCGGGACGGCAAATTCATAAACAATGCGGTCCTGATACGAGGCTGTTTTGAATACGGCCGGTTTATATTCAGCGGAAGCCCGAATCGCTTCTTCATCCTTATTGACAATAAATACATTCGGCACAAAATGCTGCTTTTTTGACCGGATTTGCTGTTTTTGAGTCTCCGTAAGGGCGCCGCCTTGATTTTCCAGTAACTGTATATATGTATCTGCCGAAACCGCCAGCTGCTGAAAACGGATGCCGTAGTCTTTTTTCTTCTTGCCTTCGGAATTCAGCCACAAAGTCATGCCGGTTTGGCTAATGGAACTTAGGTATTCGGGATCACGGAATATAAAAACCGAATAGAGATAATCGCCGTCGTTTTTGAATCCATAGTCCACATTGAATTTTTTAAAGTTTATCAGGTTGTCTGCAGTCCAATCCTGTTCCATTCCATCCACCCGAATAGGTGAATCAACCCATTGACTTGCGGCTTCATCCTTGGCCCAAGCAGCGGCCAAGAAAACCATAAGGGCCAGGCTGATAATTGTTATGCGGTTACATTTCTTATTCATTTTCATATCCTTCCCTGGAGTATTTTTCTCATTGTCCCTATCAGGTGTCATTTTACCAAAAAAACCAGAACCTGCATAGCTTATGCAGTCCATCTATGTCTGTCTATGTCTGTCTAGGTCTTTTCCCTACAGCAGCGCTGTCATCCTGAGGAGCAGAGCGACGTAAGGATCTTATGGTGCTTCGTTTAGTTAAAAGAAAAAAGTGAAAAGTTATCTTATTTAAATCAAAAATCAAATCTCAAAAATAAACCAAAGCTGGATATGATAAAACGTAATTCCATTATCGGTTACTTCCCTTAGACGGTTTTAAGCGTTTTGCGTTTTGCGGATAGCGGATTGACTTTATGAGTGGATTTCGGAATAATGACACACAATCCATATCCGGAGAGAGTTTATGAAAAAAGTCTTATTATGGATGCTGGCTTTTCTCATCACGATATTTGTTCTGGTCTTCCAAAGGCTGACCGGACCGACTTACCCGATAAAAGGATCGGCGCAATTGGCTCAAACCGAAATATCCTATACTTTGGAAAGAAGCCATGTCGCAACCGAAGATTATATTATTCAAATAGACGCTCCGGAAGGCATCACCGGAGATGTGGTGTACAAACGCTATAAAACCGATGACCCCTGGGCCGAAGTGCCTCTTTCCCGGGAAGATGGAGTCCTGGCCGGCAGGCTCCCCGCGCAGCCCCCGGCGGGAAAACTGATGTATAAAGTCTACCTCCACTCCGGAGATACCCGGGTGCCCCTCACCGGAGACGATCCGGTGATTATTCGCTTCAAGGGAGAGGTCCCGACGATTGTGGTCATCCTGCATATTATTATTATTTTCATGGCCTTTCTGTTTTCAACCAGAGCCGGACTGGAAGCTCTCAGGAAGGAGGGACGTCCTCGTAAATTGGCTTATTGGACCGTCTCTTTTTTGATCCTGGGCGGATTCATATTAGGCCCGGTCATGCAGAAGTATGCGTTTGGAGCCTTTTGGGCAGGTTTTCCCATCGGCAGCGATCTCACCGACACAAAAACCCTAGTCGGCTTGGTGGGATGGGTCGCGGCTTTGATTAAAGGGAAAAAAGGGACAAAATCGGCCCGGCGCTGGTCATTGGCCGCTGCCGTCCTGCTGCTGGCGGTCTTTATGATTCCCCACAGCCTGATGGGATCGGAGCTGGATTATACCGATCTTGATCAGGAAACCGGGATTATCTCCGCGAAGTCATTCTCCTCTGCTGTCATCCTGAGGCCTGCGAAACGACATGTGGACCTTGTACTGCATCGCAGGAGTTTAAAGCGATGGACACGAGCGCAACAAGCAACGTTTTGACATTTATCCTAATATGCATTAATTATAGTTACTTAAAATCTTGATTAGCCGGGAGAATCTGATGCAAAGAACCAAAGGGATACTTTTCGTATTGGTTTTGACTCTTGTATTCGCGCCCCTTGCGTATACGGAAGAGAAGGCCAAAGAACCAATCGATGATATCGCCGATATCATTACCTGGAAGTCCATTAAAAGTCCGGTTTTATCCCGGGACGGGCAATGGTTCGCATATTATCTTTCCCCTCAAGAGGGAAACGGTGAAATCATTATCCGGGAAACCAAAGAAGATAAAGAATACCGATATCCTATCGGGGAAACACCCCGGTACGGATCGAATAATATTTCTTTCTCGCATGATTCAAACTGGGCGGCCTGGACGGTTTTTCCAACCCGCAAGGAAGCCCGGCAAGCCCAAAAGAAGAAAAAGCCTGCCCACAATGGCGTTTCCTTGCTGAATCTCCGATCCGGAGAAAAGAAAGATTTCGATCATATTAAAAGTTTTTCCTTTTCCGGAGAAAATCCGGACTGGCTGGCCCTGCATTTCTATCCTTCGGAAGAACAGTCAAAAGGAAAAGACAAATGGACAGGGTCCGACCTCATGCTGCTGGATTTGCAGAATTCCCAACCATTAACCTTCGGCAATGTGTCTGAATTTGCATTTAATAAAAAAGGCACCCGATTGATTTGGGCCATTGATGCACAGCAACAAAGCCGCAACGGAGTGCAAAGCCTCAATATGGAGTCTGGAGTGGTGAAATCCCTGGACAGCGGAGAAGCCGAATACACCCGGTTGAAATGGAATAAAGAGGGGAATGCCTTAGCTGTTATCAAGGCCGTTGAGCATGAGGACTATGAAGACCCTCTGCATAGTGTGCTCGGATTTAAAAATTTTTCAAAATCAGGAGCTGACAAGATCATTTACGACCCCTTGAACGACAACAGCTTTCCGTCCAATATGACCATAAGCCCCAACCGTGATCCGGAATGGACCGAAAACCTGGATGCCGTTTTGTTCGGAATCCAGGAGGTCAAACAGAAAGAAGATGCGAAAGAAAATCCGGAAGAAAAAGAAATGGAAGCCTCGCCGCCCGGCGAAAAAGAATTGGATCCCCAGGACCTGCCGGATGTGGTGGTTTGGCACTGGAAGGATAAACGACTCCAGTCCATGCAGCAGGTACAATCACGTCAAGATGAAAATTTCAGCTATCTCTGTCAATACAGGTTAAAAGATAATACATTCATTCGCCTGGCGGATGATCAGATCCGGGACGTCTCTCCCGCACCGAAGCATCGTTGGGCCATTGGATATGATAATCAGGAATATTTATTATCCGCCAACCTGGAGGGCCGTAGATACCGGGATGTTTATGTCATAGACATGCAGACCGGAGAAAGAAGCCTGGCACTGAAGAAATGCCGGTGGCCCTTTTCCCCCTCTCCTGATGGAACGCATCTGCTTTATTATCAGGACGGCCATTTTTATACCCATGATTTTGCATCCGGAAAAAGTGTCAACATCACAAAAAATGTGCCGGTTTCTTTTATCGACACCGAAGATGATCACAATGTCGCTGACCCTCCCATCCGGCCGATGGGGTGGTCGGAAGACGGACAATATGTTCTTCTTTCCGATAATTGGGATATCTGGAAAGTGCCCGCTGCCGGAGGTTCGGGCCTGAATCTAACCGGCAACGGCAAAGATCAATCCATACGTTATCAGAGATATATTCGCTTGGACCCGGAGGAAGAGGGCATAGATTTGACCCGCCCGCTGTATATTTCCGCTTATGGAGAATGGACGAAAAAGGCGGGGATCGCCCAGGTTAGAGCGAATAAACCCGGTGCGAAAATGCTGCTGTGGGATGATGCGTTCTATTCCATTATGAAAGCCGAAAAGGCGGATGTTTTTCTTTACACACGCCAGACCTATAAAGATTCCCCTGACTATTACGCCACTGACAGCACTCTAAAGGCAGGCCGGCGCCTCACGCATGCCAATCCCCAGCAGGATAATTACTTATGGTCGGACGGATCCATTCTCATCGACTATGAGAGTGAAAAGGGCGACAGGCTTCAGGGAGCATTGTTCTTGCCGGCGCATTACGAAGCAGGCAAAAGCTATCCCACCATCATCTATTATTACGAAAAACTGTCCCAAAGCTTGAACCGGTATTATGCGCCCCGAGCCAGCGGATTCAACAAAAGCGTCTACACCAGCCGGGGATATGCCGTGCTGATGCCGGACATCGCATATCAGGTGAATGATCCCGGAATGTCCGCGGTTTGGTGTGTATTGCCGGCGGTCGATGCCGCTGTAAAAACCGGAGTGGTTGATCCGGACAGGATCGGCATACACGGACACTCCTGGGGCGGCTATCAGACCGCTTTCCTGATCACGCAAACGAATGCCTTCAAAGCGGCCGTTGCCGGTGCTCCTCTGACCAACATGATCAGCATGTACAGCTCTATCTACTGGAACACCGGAAGCGCCAACCAGCCGATTTTCGAATCCAGCCAAGGCCGCTTTAAAGGCAATTATCTCGAAAATATAGAAGCGTATACCCGGAATTCTCCGGTCTATCATGCTGATAATGTGACTACACCCCTCATTATTCTCCACAATGATAAGGATGGAGCCGTGGACTGGAATCAGGGCATTGAATATTTCAACACCCTGAGGCAGATGCGTAAACCGGTGGTGATGCTCCAGTATAAAGGAGAAAATCACGGCCTGCGCAAACCAGCCAACCAAAAGGACTACTATATCCGCATGATGGAATTCTTTGATCACCATCTCATCGGAAAACCTTCTCCGGGTTGGTGGAAAGACGGCATTTCTCATTTAGAGCTGGAAAAGCACATCGAAAAACGCACCCGTCCGGTTGTAGAAGCGGTGGAAAAGAAAATCAAAGAAATCGATCCGAAGAAAGAAGATAAGAAGAGTAAAGAGTGAAGAGAAATAAAGTGAAAAGTGACAGCGGAGCTGTCATCCTGAGCGAAGCGAAGGATCTTAGACTGCCTCGTCAGAGGTTAAAGTGAAAAGTAAATAGTAATGAACGCAAAGAACGCTATGGACTCGATAACCGCGAGCGAAGTGATCCGACTAAACAGACAGAATAGACTTAGACAGACTTCGATAAATATTTCTTGCAATGTGCGGTTATGATATAATGATATCGCTAAGTTTTTTTCAATCTTTAAAACGTTGAGCCGACGCAATGTAATGATGGTATGCTGGCTGGAGAGGAATCCTCCTTAGCCCCGCTTCCTTTTCCATACCTTGGCGCCTCATCAGCCAGCACCTCCCCTTTTTTTCTTTCTCACCCAGACAGGTCGTCCTTCTTCCCCATGTCATATTGCGTTTTGCGGATTCCTAATCAGACTATTACATAGTAGAAAAGAAACAAATCGTCTCAATCAATCGATTCACGATTTGCGATTCACGACTGTATCTGCTTGATCTTCTCCAGCAGCCGCTTCGGCGAAACCGTCACAGCTGTTCCCAGTTCGGGGGCAAACAAAGCCACTTTAAATTCTTCCAGCAGCCAACGGAATTCTTCAATCATTTTAGATTTTCCGCTGAAATCCCCTTCCGCCGCTTTTTTTTGGAATTTGAGCAGCGCTCTTTGAAATCCGGCCAGCTGAGCAACTTTTTGACGGTCTTTTTCCAAATTATTAATCCCCCTCTCTAACCGCACCCGCATGGCCTCCATATAGCGGGGCAATTGTTCCAACCGGTCAAAAGAATACAGCTCAATAAAATGCTCCGGCACGAGGGATTGCAGATCGTCCCGTATTTCCAGCATGAAAGCCCGGATGGGGCTCTTCGGTCCGCTGCTTTCTTTTTCCGCTTTGATCCTTTTTCGGGTCTTTAAATACCCGGTCAAAACATGAATGATTTTATCCCTCAGGGCATGGCCCTTTTCAAGCAGCACACGATCAACATGATAAGCGCAGGCTTTGAATTCCGCTTCTTCCCGGATATCCCGGCGGAATACATTCTGAATCAAGGCCCTTTTCATCTGGCCAATCAAAGCTTGTTCACCGCCAAAAAAAAGAGCGGCGGAATGATATTCTTCCGGGATTTGTAAAAATTTTTCTATACATTTCAAATCTCCTTCTCTTTGCCATCTCAACAGGGCTTCAACCCCTCTGAGATGCGTTCTGCGGGCCGCTTCCGGGTCCCGGAATAATCGAAGATTCACTCCTTTCTCTGCTGGCTCTAATCCGGGGTAGGCATTAAGAAAAGGACCGAGCTGGATACATTCCGGCAGATCGCCAAAATTCCATTCCGTTAATTCGGTTTGTTCCCATTTCTTTCTGGCATTATTCCAAGCAGGAGACCGGTCCGGAGCCGGCGGTACGGAAACAGTCTTTTTCAGGGCTTCTAAATCCCGGCCGGCCTTGATTTCCCGGCCGGTATGATCCGTCACCGCAATCCTCATTTTTAAATGAGAGGGAATCCGCGACTGCTCCCATATTTTCGGCGGAATATCGGCATTGAATCTTTTTTTGACAAACCTTGACAGAGTTTGAAAGATCGATGTCTCACCCATTTGGATTTCTCCGGCGATGACGGCTGATGTATCCGGAACCGGCACCAATTGTTTCCGGTAGCGTTTGGGCAGCCCATTGATCAAGGCGGCTATTCTTTCC